>CAYTUL010000033.1:0-15319 GCA_964441135.1 uncultured Desulfobacteraceae bacterium
GAGTGATACCCACCCCGGAAAAAGCGGCGCAATGGATCTGCCCGATCCTCATCTTCTTGAGGACATCGAGCTCGTCGCCTGCGATTCCTCCGGCATATATCTTGATTCGAATCTGGCCGTTGCTTTTTTCTTTGAGCCTATCATCGAGAAACCGCATCTTTTTTACCCAGGTGGATCCTTCCGGCGCGACCGTGGCGAACTTTATCTGATATTTGCCTGCCGCCCGTATAACATCCGGACAAAGAAAAAGATTGCATAACAGGATAGAGATCAGCAAAAATCCCATAAGAGCCGCTCGAACTTTCAAGATAATACCCTCCTTGGATTACAGGAATAGATCATCAACTTTTTCTTCAAGCTGTCGAGCCTTTTCCTGGATAACGGCATTAATAAGGCAAACATCGCTCAATCCCCCCGGATCGCCCTGTTCAATCTCTTGGATCAGCTCGGAAAAAAGGGTCTTGTCCTGAACCCTTACGGCATAGTATCTCGCAAAAGAATACTGGGCCAGGAAATACTTCCTGTTACTCAATTTTAATGCCTTTTCGAAATAGGTCCTTGCCCGCCGGGGATCACCCCCTAACATGGGCGGGAGGACCGAAAGACTTGCCCCCATAAGGATGAAGGGAAGGCCGTATTGATATTGGGGGTCAATTTCCAATACCCTGTCCAGGCAGGCCTGTGAAAGCCTGAACTGAGCAAGTGCTTCCGGTTTATCGAGATTAAGATTTATCCAGGCGTTCCAGGACACGGTAACCCAGACCAACGATTCGAGGTCCTCCGCCCCGATTTCCTTTAGCCGGGAAAGTATGCCCCCTGAGTCCATGCCTGTGAACCTGTCCGCATCCAGACCAAGGGCGGCCATGCCGTAATTTCTTGCCCTTAGATACAGGCTCGACGCCCTTCCGGGGCTCTCATCCTCTACAAAAAGCATGCTGTAGCCGCAGAAACCCATGCTCAGGGCGGATAGAATCTTTCTATTCCCGGGATCGCTCTTCAGGAGCCCTTCTAATATTTTAAGGTCGGCAGGTATGGAACTCGCTGCCAGTTTCGTGTCGCATTCTTCAAAAAAAGAGGAGGTAAGGTCAGAGAAAAGGGAAGGGGTCAACCGAAAGGCAAATCGCATACAACCGTTCCATGCCAGCAGGGACAGGCAGATAATCAAAAACAAAATTATTTTTTTTCGCATTTCCTAAAACCTCAATCCCTAAGACATCTGAAGTCACAGGCCGAGGAGGGGGTCCCCCTTTTGTGCGGCCTTATCGATGTATTTCTGGGCCATAAATTGAGCGCCTGCGCCGTTTATCAGTTCCAAAACACGATTATAGTATTCCAGGGCCCGCCCCCTCTTACCCTCAAGATCATAGGTCATACCTAATTTCATGAGAGGCCAGGCAATCATATATGGATTGTTCTCGGGATCCCTGTTCAAGAGTATATCATTCAATAGGACTTTTACCTCATCATAATGATCATGGAAGAGCTGATAGCTCGCTTCGAGGTATCGACCCCAGCTTTCCCACATAGAGGCGGTAGGAGCAGAGGTAGATTTCCGGCTCGCCTCATGAAAACGCTCCAATACCCTGAGATAGTTATCATCCATGCCCAGCCTGATATAGGTTAAACCCAGAAGATACGCGTGTTTGGGACAGCTCTTGAACCGCTCGGCTAATTCCTCGGCAAAGGGGAGTCCCTTTTGAAAATCCGATTCAAGGAAAAGATAGATATGGAGAAGCATGCTTTTTGCCTCTATGGAGGAGTAAATAGCCTCCTCGGCGGCAACATGAAGCTTTCTCAATCCTTCTTCTTTGTCTCCCCTGTGCAGGAAAATGTAAGTTAAAAATTTCAGGACTCCGGACAATCGGGCCGTATAATAATCATATATCCCAAGACCTAATAAAACATCCCTGTTATCGGGGTCCATCTTCAAACAGGTATTCAATGCTTCGATCGCCTCCCGGGATACAAGATAGGACGAAAAAAAATTCTGTTGCATTAACAGAAAACGGCCCTTATAACCAAGAGCTCCCCCGAGGTAAAAATAGGTAAAACTGTCTACATCCCCTTTTTTGATTCTTTCTTTTGCCACGGATATGGTCTTTTCGATATTGTAAATATACTCTTCTACCGTGTCCGCGGACCAGAAACCTGCGGCCATACGGCACCAGGTTACCATGGACAGGTAAAAATAACCCGTGGGATCAGAAGGTTTTTCAAGGATCATTTTACGAAAGAGGTCGTTGGCCTTGTCAAATTTCCAGTCGTACAAGTATTCTACGCCCTGAATAATTTCCCTATTGCCCCGGACATCTTTACTGTCAATTACTGGCCGGTTTGCCACGGCATAGGCTAACGATGATGTAAAAAATAGGGATATGATGATTACTATTTTAAGGTGCCTATTCATCACTCGATAAACAGCCTTAATCGGATTCATGAAGCTCCCCCAGCAAACAAGGGATATCGAGGCCTAAATCGACGAGACCGGCCCGCCCCCGCGAGGGCTTATCCGCCCTGCGGCAAGGCGCAGGATATCTTAACGAAGGCGGATGAATAATTACATGAATAATATACAAATTTAACATAAAATAATAAATTTTTGCAAGTATAATGTGATCAAAGAAACTGGATGAAAAATAAAAAGTTAAGTTAAAGATTTTGCTGGATTTTCTATTATTATGATTTATACTATTTAACATGAAATATCAATGAGGAGGACAGTCAATAATGAGGATACTGCTATTGGGGGGAAGTGGAATGCTCGGAAGTGACTGTAAGGAAGTCCTAAGTAAGAATCATGAGGTTCTCTCTCCGAATAGAAAGGAATTGGATATAATCAGATGGGACGTGGTTATTGAAAATCTACAGAAGTTAAAACCCCGCGTAATTCTCAATTGCGCCGGATTTACCGATGTCGATGCCTGTGAAACAGAAGATTTTAAAGTAAGAAAGAACAATGTGGAAGGTCCCCGGAATTTGGCGCAGGGTTCCGCAAGATTTAACTGCAGAATGATCCATATCTCAAGCGATTATGTTTTCAGCGGTCAGAAGGGAATCCCTCAACCATATTTTGAAGATGATCCGGTCGACCCGGTCCAGGCCTATGGCAAGAGTAAAGTGGAAAGCGAGATCGCCGTAAGGGAGAACTCACCGAACTATATGATTATTCGAACGGGCTGGTTATATGGAATAAACGGGAATAACTTTATCAGCGCGATCATCGAAAATGCCTTGGAGAAGCGGAAAAAACCCCTGAAGGTTGTGGAAGACCAATTTGGCTCACCCACCTGGAGCTATCGCCTCGCACTCCAGATAAAAGCGCTTTTAAAATCTGACGCAAAGGGAACTTTTCACGCAACATCGGAGGGTTATTGCAGCCGGTTTGAATACGCCCAGTCTATTCTAAAGATATTAAAAATCAGAAAAACCGTTGAACCCTGCAATTTGAATGAATATCCAAGGGCTGCAAAGAGACCGTCGAACTGTATCCTTGAAAACAGACTTTTAAAAAAGATCGGCCTCAATATCATGCCCGATTGGAAATCAGATCTCGAAACTTATATTGATAAATTTGGGAAAGAACTGATGAACAGGGCAAAAGAGAAGGGCTCCAAGAAAAAATGATCAGAAAAAAACAATGGGACCGGGAATAACCGCTGAATTCCGGGAATTAAATACGTCTTCCTATGGAAGCGCCGTCGAATATCGCCTCCTTTGCGCTTCTCACCTCAAGACAGTCTCCAATCTGATAAACTTCTATTCCTAAATCCTTGACCTGATCGAAAAGCAGGTTATCGGGCCGGTTCCCGACGGCGATAACAACACTGTCGCAATCCATAAACAACTCATTCCCATCCTTGTCGATCACAAGTACCCCGTTCTCCTTTACGATCGATAGACGATGTTCCGTAAGGATCTTTACATTATTTTTCTTTAGTTTGCTGATGATCATTTTCTTTGTCATGGCTTCGATCTGGGTCCCGATCTTGGGAAGTTGTTCCACAATGGACACATGACAACCCTTCTCCGAAAGCTCAAGGGCCACTTCACATCCTGAGGCGCCCCCCCCAATAACAATCGCATTCCTGATTGACGGCTTATCTCCGTTCAGGATCTCTGAAACCGTGACCACGATTGGGAGATGCATTCCTTCAACAGGCGGAATAACAGGAACCGACCCGGTAGCAACGATCACCACATCCGGCCTCTTCTCCTTTATGGTATCAATCGTCGCCTCAACGTTAAAATGACACTCTATACCCGATTTATCGATCTGCTTTACCAGAAAGTCGATAAGGGTAAGCATCTCCTTCTTATAAAAGGAGGCACTGCCGAGAAGAAGCTGGCCACCTAAGGTTGATTGTTTTTCATACAGGGAGACCATATGCCCCCTTTTCGCTGCGATTCGGGCGGCGTTCAGGCCTCCCGGACCCCCGCCGATTACCATTACTTTTTTGATATCCCGTGCAGGATGAATCTCCATCTCTTTTTCGCGGCCTAAGCTGGGATTGACGAGACACTCGATTCTTCCCCTGCGGAAAATGGATTGCATACAGGTGTTGCAGGCTATACATATCCGGATATCGTCGAGACGTCCCTCTTTAGCCTTGTTGGGCAGTTCAGGATCGGCCAACAGCCCTCGCCCCATGCAGACAAGATCCGCCTTGCCCTCCTCAATGATGCTGTCGGCTATGATCGGGTCATTGATTCTTCCCACAACCATTACGGGAATTTTTAGAGCTTTTTTTATTTTCTCCGCGGAATCAGCGAGACAGGCCTTTTCCATGAACATGGGCTGGCATATCCATTCCGGTGTCGCGTCGTTTCCCGCGGAAACCTGAACAATATCGATACCTCCATCGACAAGCTCTTCAAGAATCTCGATGCTCTCCTCCGTCGTCAAACCCTCCGGGACGAACTCCTGGGCACTGATCTTAAAGGAGATGGGAAAGTTCTCTCCAACTCTTCTTCTCACCTCCCTGACTATCTCCTTTGCAAATCTCGCCCTTCCCTTTATATCCCCCCCGTATTCGTCTTCTCGTATATTAGAAAATCTCGATATGAACTGATTGATAAGATAACCGTGTGCCCCGTGGATCTCTATCAGTTCAAAACCGGCCTGCACGGCCCTTTCCGCAGCATCCCCGAATTGTTCGATTATTTTTTGGATGCCGTCAATGCTTAGAGGTTCTACATCACCCTTGATGGCGGGGCAGGGCAGGGGAGAAGGGGCAAAGGGTTTACGCTTGATGACCCTGGCCGGGACTTGCCTTCCTGCATGATGTATCTGTATGGCCGGAACGGCACCTTCCGATTTCATTACAGCGGCGATCTTAGAGAGACCTTCGATAAACCTGTTTTCGTAGATCCTGGCCTGGTGATTGTTTACTATGCCCTCAGGGGCTACTCCATGGGCCTCAACGATGACCATGGAGGGACCTCCCGCAGCCCTCAGCCGGTAATGTTCTATTGTTTTATCGGTATAGGAGCCGTCATTTTCGATAAGAAAGGATGCAAGGCCGGGCATCACAATCCTGTTTTTCAGGTGACAGTCCCTTATGGAGAAAGGGGAAAACAGCTTTTTCATGAATTTTCCTCGCAATTGAAGATATTTATAGATATAAAAATGTCGTTTTTTTGTCAAATACAAAAACCCGGAACACCCACCTCCGTACGTCGAGTGGCAACTTCCCCATCACCTGGGGACAAGGGGTACGAAACAACGGACATCCGGTCATTTTCATTGACCTAAAAAACCTTTTAGTGCTAATTTTGGTAGTGTCCGCTGTCTGTTAAACGTTTTGCTGAGCACCCAAGCTTTTGAAAAGGACTAAACAGTTACAACATTTTATAGATGGGAACATGTAATAACAGGAGGGAAAAACCATGAAACTCTATTTGGTACAGCATGGCAAACCGGTTTCTAAGGAGGAGGATCCGGAGAGGCCTCTGTCATACCAGGGTGCGGATGATATCAAAAGGGTTGCCGAATTTCTTGAAAAATACGGCATGGAAATCGAAGAGGTCCTTCATAGCGGGAAAATGCGTGCGAGGCAGACTGCTGAAATTATGATATCCCGGCTGAATCCCCGGGCTGACCTCATTGAAAGGGAAGGCCTTGCCCCTATGGATGATGTGAAGGATATCGCGCGTCATTTAAAAGAGCGAGAGAGGGACCTGATGTTGGTGGGCCACCTGCCACATCTCGCAAAACTCGCTTCTCTCCTAATTCTCGGTTCAGAAACACCTCCCGTGGTCACCTTTCAGCAGGGCGGTGTCCTTTGTCTGTCCAAGGATAAAACCGGGAAATGGACCATCGCCTGGATGCTCGTTCCGGAAATCATTTGAGTTATTCAATGGATATTCGAAAGATCCCAGGCCAAATTCCCACCCCGGTTGATCTGGACAGGTTCGATGAATGCCCCGGTCCCTACTGCATGAGTTTCGGATTTGACATCCAACCCATCATCAGTTCAATAGAAACCGTCGGTTTGATTAATGCGCCTTTCGTGAAAAGGGGTAAGGACGGACATTTCGACGTGGTAGCCGGGTATCGACGTATCAAGGCCTTGAGAATCCTCGGGCGATCCATGGTTCCCTGCATGGACCTCTCTGAATCCGGTCTTTCTCCCCTCGATATGTTCTGTCTCAACCTGCATGACAATCTCACGGTGAGGAAATTCAACAACGTTGAAAAGGGGATGATTATCAATCGATTGAGTCTTTATCTTCCTGAAGAGGAAATCAGGAAACGGTACCTTCAGATTCTTGATATATCCAATCCAAAGGATCTTGACCTATTAAGAAAAATTGAGGGGTTATCGGAAGTTACAAAAAGCTCCGTTGCGGATGGCACCCTTTCCCTGAATACAATCAGGCAGATCCTTGAAATGGATCATCCTTCCGGCGAAGCGATCGTTCAATGGATTCTGAATTTAAAGTTAAACTTCAACCAACAGCTAAAATTTATTGAATATATTAATGATATATCAATAAAAGAAAATAAATCGATTGCCCGATTATTGGCCGAAAATCATTTCATGATGACATCGGGAGAAAACAGGCTGAACACGCCGCAGAAAGCGAAAAGGACGCTGGCGTTATTAAGGGCCAGACGCATGCCATACCTTGCCCAGAGTGAAAGAACCTTTGAACGGTTTATTGCGAACCTGAACCTTCCTGACGGGGTCCGAATACTGCATCCACCTTTTTTTGAATCCCAGGGATACCGTCTCGAGATGGCATTTACGGATGGAGAAGACTTAAAGAAAAAAATCAAGGACCTGGAACAAAAGAAAGAGATCGAGATGATAGGCGATCCATGGAAAGAATGCCATGAGCCCGTTTAAACCCGTTCATAGAATCCTTGTTGAAATGGGTGCCTATGGGTACTCCCTGACGGAGGATATCCTGAGAAGACTCCATCCCTTGCCCGTTGAGGTGACAGATCCCGAAATAAATCCGGCGGGACATAACCCCTTGAATATGGATAAAAAAACCCTCCGGCTTATCCCTTTTAAGGGTGAATTCCTGAAGCCTTGTCCCGGGACGAGAGGGTATATCTGCTGCGGATATCAGATACTGAATGTCGGTACCAATTGTCCGATGGATTGCAGCTACTGCATCTTGCAGGCATATTTCAACCAGCCATCCCTGAGGGTCTTTGTCAACCTTGAGAAGGAATTGGATCATATCGGGCAAAGCATTGACGGTCAATCCGACAGGATTTTCAGAATCGGGACCGGCGAGTTCACGGATAGTCTCGCCCTGGATCATATCACCGGATGGAGCAAAATACTTCTGAAGTTTTTTAGCGGAAGGACAAATGCCGTCCTTGAGCTGAAGACGAAGACAGATCAAATAGACGGACTCATTTCTTCTCGATTCAGGGACAGGATAATCGTCTCCTGGTCATTGAACAGCAAAGAAATCGTATCCAGGGAAGAACACGGAGCATCAAGCATTAAAAAAAGGCTTCAAGCGGCAAAGAAATGCCAGGAAGAAGGATTCGTCATCGGTTTTCATTTTGACCCGCTGGTTCAATATCCGGAATGGAAAGCCGGGTATTTGAAGACACTGGAATTAATGGATAAATACGTTAATCCGAAGGGGATAATATGGATAAGCCTGGGGTGTCTCAGATATATTCCCGCTTTGAAACCCATCATACGAAAAAGACATCCGGATACAAGGATCCTTAATGGTGAGTTTATACCTGGATTGGACGGAAAAATGCGTTATTTCAAACCGATACGCATGGAGATATATTCCTTCATGAAGGATCATATCCAGGAATGGAGAGAGGATACCGGGCTCTATCTGTGCATGGAAAGTGATGAGATGTGGAGGAAGAGCATCGGATGGTCTCCTTGGGATTCAGAGGGACTTTCAGGGTATCTGGACAGCAGGGTATTGAAGTTCTTCGCAAATTAATGGTTGATTTTACCGGTATTATTGTTATTCTATATGTGTAGTTAGTGTCCATCCAGAAACGGCCAATTTCTGGATGGAGCTTTCAGCCGTCAGCAGTCAGCTAAATCTTTGTTTTTATAATCTTTTGCTGATATCTGAATGCTGATTGCTGATAGCGCGAATCCATAAACGATAGTTTATGAATGAGCTTTTAAGTTATTACCAAAATCCCAAACGGAGGTTATCCAATGTTAAAAGAAAAGGTTGAAGATGCTTTAAATAAGGTAAGACCTTCTCTCCAGGCTGATGGAGGAGATGTCCAGTTAATAGATGTTGATGAGGAGGGTGTGGTGAAAGTCAAACTGCAGGGCTCCTGTGCCGGTTGTCCCATGTCGCAGATGACCCTCAAAATGGGCATAGAAAAGATCCTCAAGCAGAATGTACCGGAAGTAGCGAGGGTAGAATCGATATAAAGTTCCTTCAAAAGTCTTTATAAAGAAGACCCTTGATGGTCCGATAAATGAAAAGGCAGTTCTTTTTTGAACTGCCTTTTTAATATATAAACCTTATGATGGATAAAGGGTTATTTGTTCTTATGCCTCATCTTTTTTATAAGTTTTCTATATTTATGCTTTCTGATCTTTTTGCGCCGTTTTTTAACAACACTTCCCATAAAAGAAAAACCTCCACAAAAATTTCCCCATACATATTATTTTTCAGGTTATTATGTCAATAGATTTTAGAATAAAAAGTTGACTTTTTAGGCAATAGCATACTTTTAGGGGCAAGGGGAGGCAATCAAAGGGTATTCATGGGAATTAGTTTACATAATATATATTATCAGAACATTTATTCGTCTTCCTTCTTGTTGCTTAATTTGGATTTATAGAGATCTTTGTCCGCTGCAGCGACCAGATCCTTTACGGACATGCCGTTCGAAAAACGGGAATACCCCACGCTGACGGTGATCTCCCCATTCTTTTCAAAGGCCGTTTCAATACGCATTCCGATTTCTTTGGCTATGTCGAGATCGGCATCAATAAGAATGACAGAAAATTCATCTCCCCCGTATCGGTAGCCGGAATCAACGCCTTCTCGAATACAACTACCGATTATCTCGCCGGCACTGCGTAAGACCTCATCACCGGCTAAGTGCCCATATTGATCGTTGTACTTCTTAAAATTGTTGAGATCCAGGAGAATTAAAGACAGCGGGTGTTTTTGTCTCTGTGCCCGGACGACCTCCTCCTGGAGACGTGCGTAAAAATGTCTCTGATTAAAGAGCTCAGTCAATGAGTCCGTAATGGAAAGTCTGTTCAGTTCCTTTTTAAGGTTTCTTTCGGTAATAATCCGCCGTATTTTTGCCTCTAACTCCTCTATCCCGAAGGGCTTTTTTATGAAGTCGCTGGCACCCGCATTGATCACATCCACATAGTTATATCCCTCTGAGTAACCTGTCATGGCGATAACATTAATCTCGTACTTTTCATAGACTCGCTTTATCAATTCCATTCCATCTATGCCCGGCATCTTCATATCGGTCAACATAATGGTGTAGATATCCTCATCAAGCATCTTTAATGCTTCCTCGCCATTGGATGCCGATTCTGCGGAAATCCCGATAACCCCTAATAATTTTACGAGTGTCTCTCTCAGGTAAGGATCGTCATCAACAATAAGTATCATTTCACCGGTGTAATTGATTTTTATATATTCCATGATATTAAGAGCAAGCCATTAATAAAAATGTGTTATTCATGATGATCCCCCGTCAATTCACCCCGAAGCGAGTTCACAAAGGCATCTTTAATAATTACTTTAACTAATGATCCAATATTATTGTTATCAAATCTAAAATTTACTATCTTATTAGCTCCCGTCCTTCCCGTATACTGGCCGCCTCTTTTACTTTCTCCTTCAACCAGTATTTCTTCCACCTTGCCAATGAGTATCCTATTCTTTTTAAGGGTAATATTCCTCTGGATCTGCTGCAGGACTTTTAATCGGGAACTTTTTTCATCCTCCCCTATTTTGCCATCCATTCTTTCCGCTGATGTCCCTTTTCTGTCTGAATATTTAAAGGAAAATATATTATCAAACTCTATTTTACAAAGAAGGTCAAGTGTCAATTCAAAGTCGTCATCAGATTCTCCGGGGAAACCGACCATAACATCGCTGGTGACAGCAAGATTCGGGTTTATCCTCCGCAATCCTTGGACCAGTTCCATGTACTTTTCCCTGGTGTATCTCCGGTTCATCTTTTCAAGGATCCTGTTTGAACCCGCTTGAAAAGGAAGGTGGATATGCGGGCAGAGCTTATCTAACTCACCGAAACAGTTCATGAGCTCCTCCGAAAGGTCCTTGGGGTGTGAAGTCGTAAATCGAATACGCGAAAGACCCTCAAGGCCGTTTAATTTTCTAAGGAGCATGGGGAAAAAAATCTCTTCCTTGCCGGTCCAACGATATGAATTGACGTTTTGTCCCAGGAGGGTAATCTCCTTCACCCCCTGGGATATAAGATGTTCCGCTTCTTCAAGTATCCCACGGGGTGAACGGCTGATCTCCCTGCCTCGAACATAAGGGACAATGCAGTAACTGCAGAAATTATTGCACCCCTCCATGATGGAAATAGGGCTTTTTACTCTGCCCTTGAAGTATCCATTGCTGTTCGCGGTATAAGGAGGTTTGATGGAAAGACGATTCGCAACGACCTTCTCACGCTCATTTTCTATTCGTTCAAGAAACCGTGGAAACCTTCCAATCTCCCTCGGGCCGACAACCAGATCAAGATCCGGGAATCTCTTGACAAGATCAGGACCTTCCTGCTGGGCCATACATCCCATCAGGCCCAATATCAGACCCGGCCTTCTTTTCTTGAGGGATGACATACGTCCTACAAGACTAAATGCCTTTTGCTGGGCCTTTGCCCTGACTGTACATGTATTGATCAAAATCAGGTCCGCATTGTCAGGACTATCCGCAGGAAGGAAACCCGATTTCATCAGGATTTGGCCTACGTAATCGGAATCGTATTCGTTCATCTGACAGCCCATGGTGGCTATGTAATAGCGGCGCTTCATTTCGAAAATGGTCTTTTCCCCTTATTCATTCTATTCATAAATCAGATCGTCCTTCCAATAACCTGATAAAATCCAGCCCGTTCCGCTTCCTGAGTGATTCAAGAAGATCGAGGATCAAGGTCTCACATCCCGGTGAGATCCTCAACTCAAGGATCCCTTCGGAAGGATCAACGGTGCTTACAAATGCCATCCCGTCATAGGATTCTATAATGGATTGAATAAAATTAATCTCTCTTCGTTCGACCTTGAAGAGAAGCTTAGTTGTCTTCATCTTTATTGTACGTTGTACCACCCCACATTAATTTTTTCCGCAATATTTCAAAATATGTCTGGTCCGGAGACTTGAAAAGTCTGATTCCGGTTTCCGATTTATAGATTACTACCCTGTCCCCATACATGAGATCAAAACCTACCTGCCCGTCAAAGGTCAGATTCACCCTTTCTTCGCTCTCCTTGCCCATCATTATGGAAACGGTTTCAGAATCGGGAAGGATGATAGGCCTGTTCGTTAATGTAAAGGGGCATATGGGGGTTAAGATCACGTTAGACATCGTGGGATACAGTATGGGACCACCGGCTGCAAGGTTATAGGCCGTCGAACCCGTAGGAGTCGCTATGATCAGCCCGTCTGCCCTGAAGGTCGTCAGAAAGTCCTCATTAATGAAAACGTCCAGGTCAATTATCCTGGCAAGGGCCCCCTTGTTGATAACCACATCGTTAAGCGTCTGAAATCGACAGGCCGCCTCCCCTTTTCGAATAACTTTCGTTTCAAGCATGGATCGTTTTTCCACTTCGAGTCCGCCCTCAAGCAACATTTCAATGGAGGCATACAGCCTTTGAATGGAAATACCCGTCAGAAAACCGAGGCCACCCAGATTGACACCAAGAATGGGGACTCCATGCCTTCCGATCTTGCGGGCGGCCCCCAGAAGGGTTCCATCGCCACCAAGGACCACTATCCAATGAAGATGGTCAGGGATGATAGAGGATTCCTCATAACAGCCGTTCATACGCCCCATGGGGCCCATCTCTTCCGAAAAAACGGTTATTTTTTTACCCTTCAGCCAATTCTCAAGCTTCTGCGCTTCATTCTTAGCGGGTTCAAAACCACGCTTATAAATAATACCCACGGACATACCGGACATGGATGAAACCTTCTTAAAATAGACGGGCCAGACCTCTATCGGCCTTTCAAGCCCTAAAATCCAACACCAGGCCCCCTGAGACAATCGGCAATCTGATATATTTTAATTCAATCGTGCTAATATTACAACGGGTCATCACCGGACAATCTTTTCGATAACCGACCATTCCTTCTCTCTATCCGAAGTGGTGTCCACGCGGAGATGGATTAGATCGAGAGAGGGGTAAAGTCCTTTCAGGTCATCAAGATCAACTTTATCAAATTTCCTCTTATTATTCAGGTACGCCTGTTCCGTAAGGGCGTTGGATTCATAGTTTTCCTTGGTTCGTTTCAGTATTCGACCGATTGAAACCTCCTGGGGGCACTGTGTCTGTTGAATGACAAATATTTTGCCGTGCCTCGCCGCCACCCCGGCAGCGCGTCTCCTCAGGGCCTGGGTGATAAAAGTGGCATCGAGGATAATTCCTTTTCCCTTGCCGGCGAGTTCATCCGCCATCCGGAACATTTCATCATAGACAAGGGTTCTCTTTTCCATGTTTGACGCGATCTTCTCATCAAATATATCCTCGTTCCTGAGGACCTCAAGACGGATCATGTCCGTCCGCAATACGTGGTAACCCTTTATTTGCGCGATGACTTCCGTGGTTTCAGTCTTATAGGAGGCCGGAAGTCCGCAGGCTATGAGCACAGTTTCCGGTTTTAACTCCCTTTTCATAAAATCCCTAAAGGGCTCTCTCATAGAAATACTCCTTCTTACACACCCGTCCCTTGATCAATAGGGAACGATCATGAAATATAATCCAAAGCAAGCTGGAAGTATCTTCCGGCACACTCTGCAGCCTCCCTTTTTTTCACTGTGTCGATCTGCTCATCATCGATCTGGAAACTGTTTACCTTCCCCCTTACGTAGGCCCTGTAGACTTTATAAAAGCTGAGAAGCGACATCATTTCGCCGTCACCGGTTATTTCGGAATAGGACTTCCACAGGGTATCCGCAAACCTCCGCCCACCCCTATATTCCAGATCCATCAGTAAAAAACCTATGTCTGCGAGCACATCTGTATACCTCAAGCGGTCATTGAATTCAATGCAGTCAAACATGGATACGGGGCTTGTGAGGCAGACGTGCTCCATGTGAAGATCCCCGTGACAGTCCCGAATCTTTTCCGTCTTGATTCTTTCAAAGAAAAGGCCCCGATTCTCCTCAAAATACCTATCGGTCCATTGCCGGATTGACTTAAAATCCTTTTCACGAATGGTTATCCCCTGATACTTCTCCGTCTGCTCAAAATTTTCGTCCGTCGTAAACTTGAAGACATCGGGTTCTCCGAATTTATCAATTTCGGGGTTTCGTTGAGCCTTGAGATGAAATCCCGCTATTGCCTTCGCGATTTCTTTGAGGTGACTGTCCTGAAGCGCTCCTCTTTCATAATAGGATTTCATGAGTATATTATCAGGGAGTCTTCTCATTTTCACCGTATAATCAACAACTTCCCCCTTTTTTTCGCCGATTTTATATCCTTTTCCATCGAAGAAAACCGGCAACACCCCTAAATAAAGATCCTGCGAAAAACGGCTGTTCAATTCGATTTCACGCTGGCAATAATATTTTCTCTTATCAATGGTCGAAAAGTCCAGAAACCCGAAATCGACGGGCTTTTTGATCTTATAGACGAAATCATCCGCCACGAGGACAAAGGATATATGGGTCTGGATAAGCCTGACACTTTTTGTTCTGTCGGGAAGGGCACCGGGATCCATCAGGTTATCAATCATGGAAATCATCGGAAAGCCTCGCGATCCCCGACAATCGGTTCCGGAAGGCTAAACTGCAGGGCTACAAAGTCCGGGATGTCAACGGTACCCATGAGTAATGGCTCCTGATGACAGTCGGATCCGCCTGTCACCATCATACCCGTTTCCTTCGCAAACCGCAGGTATGACTCGGACGTTTTTTGATCCTGCTCGGAATGCCAGCATTCAACACCGTCTATATAGGGCATCATAGCCTCCTTGATAATCATCTGTTGGGCATCAAGATCAGCCGTAAGTTTGATGAGCGAAGTCCCCCTTGGGTGATTCGGATGGGCCAGCATCAGCCTTCCGCCGGTGACCTTCACGAGTTCGGAGGCCTCGGGCAGGGTAAGGGGCATCTTGGGTACATTGCATTTGACCAGATATTTATCGAATGCCTCTTGCCTGGTGCCAACAATCCCCTTCCTGACCATGTAATCGGCAATATGCGGTCGTCCGAAGGAGCCGTCCACTGATGCCTCAATAGCTTTAAGATCATCCTCATCAAAAACTTCCACATTCTTCCCGGCTAATTCTTTGTTAATGTTTTCGAGGATCTGTTCGGCACGTTTTTTTCTGTATTCTCTCAATTGATCAAGCTTATCCACGAGGGGTTGATACGTTATATCGTACTGGTAAGCGAGAAAATCCAGGGATACCGGCTTTGAATTCATGCCATAGGGGTATGAAAAAGAGACATTCAATTCCAGTCCGAAAATATAGGGGATCTTATATTCTTCAGAAAGACGCTTCGCCTCTTCCTGGCATTCCATGGAATCATGGTCGGTTATTGAAAGAAGGCCGATACCTCTCTTGGACGCCTCTTCAAAAATCTCCCGGGGGGAAAATTTACCGTCCGAGCAATTGGAATGGATATGCAGATCAATGA
>CAYTUL010000034.1:0-15277 GCA_964441135.1 uncultured Desulfobacteraceae bacterium
GGATTATTCCGTTCCAGGGATGTTGGGTGTCGGGGCACTGGTTGTTTCCGGCATATTAAAATGGGAGGATATCCATGTCAATCTTGAGTGGGGAACGGCCCTGTTTATTTTCGGTGGCGGTATCTCCTTGGGGCTCGCGATGGGATACTCCGGTGCCGCCGATTATTTTGCCCATCTTTTTTTCCCATTCGTTCAGGGTGGGGGATGGCTGGCGCTTTTTATCGGAGTTGGTATTTTCGGAGCTTTTGTAACCAATGCCATGGCCAATGTGGCCGCGGCGGCCCTGATCCTGCCCATCGTTATACCCATGGCGCAGCTGGAAGGCGTCAATCCCACGGTGATGGCTTTGTGTTTAGGGACATCAACCTCCTTCGCTATGCTCCTGGTTATCGGGTGCCCGCCAAACGCTATCGCTTACAGTTACCGTTACTTCAAGGCCTCGGACATAACAAAGGCCGGCCTTTTTGCCACCCCTGTCCTGTTAGGGATCCTTGTTTTAGTGGCGGCATTATGGTGGAAGGTACTGGGTTTGATATGAATGATTGGTAATGTATAAGTGTATTTACATAGTATCTCATCATGGTGAGGTCCTACCGGTTTTCGAAAAATAAGCAAAGGAATTTACGTTTTTCTACACACTAAAGCTGCTCCTGATAAAAATATGAAAACAGCCGTATACGTCAGCCTGCAGAGAAAGATCATTACAGCCACGCTGCTGGTTTCCCTTGCTCCGCTTATTCTTCTCGGGACAACGATCTATTACCAGTTCGCAGAGATATACAAGATTAAGATTGAGGAACAGATAGAGTACAGGGCTGTGGCCCAGGCCGAGGCTCTTGAATTGTTCCTGAAAGAGCGGACCGCCATCCTGACGGCCATGGCGGATACTCACAGCTTTGAAAAAATGACAGATGGAGGCTATCTGAATGATATTTTTCAGGTCATGAATTCTCGCGCGGGTGCCTTTGTGGATCTTGGAGTAATCGATAATGATGGAAATCATATTGCCTATGTGGGTCCTAACAATCTTGAAGGCTTAAACTATCACAACCAGGCCTGGTTTGGCGAGGTTATGAGCCGGGGGATCTATATCAGTGATGTCTATATGGGGTACAGGAAGAGTCCCCATTTCATTATTGCCGTGCGCCGCCAGGAACAAAACCGGACCTGGATTTTGAGGGCCACGGTGGATCCTCATATCTTCGGGAGTATAGTCCGGGCCGCCCAGGTCGGTAAGACCGGGGACGCCTATATTATTAACAGACAGGGTATTTACCAGACAAAACCGCGTTTTGAGGGAGAAATCCAGTCCGAATCGAACCTGAATACAAGATTATTCGGGAGCAAAACATCGACTATTGAAATCCCCAACAGCAAGGGCCACAGGCGGCTGTACGCGGGGTCCTGGTTGAATAACAAGGACTGGCTCCTTGTTATCAACCAGGAAGTGGGGGAGGAGATGAAGGGATTACTTGCCACAAGAAAAATGGGGATCGTTATTATCGTGGCAGGTATTTTAGCCATTGTCCTTACGACAATTTTTACGGCCCGGCTCGCAGTCAGGGGCCTCCGCACGGCAGACATGAAGATGAACGAGCTGAACGCGCAGCTTGTCCAGTCGGACAAAATGGCGGCGTTGGGAAAGATGGCGGCGGGAGTAGCCCATGAAATCAACAACCCGCTGGCCGTGATTATCCAGAAGACCGGCTGGATGGAAGACCTTTTAAATGAAGAGGAGTTCAGGAAGAACGAGCAAATCGAGGAGTTCAGGAATTCCATCAAGAAGATTGAAGAACATGTTGAAAGGGCAAAAAAGGTAGTGCATAATATGCTTGGGTATGCCCGGAAAATGGAGCCACGTTTAGAAGACGTGGATATTAATAATACCCTTTACCAGACTATCGGTATTTTAGAGAATTACGCCAGGATCAATAATATTGAAATAGCTACCGGATTTGCCCCTGACCTGCCCATTATCGCAAGCGAGCAGGCACAATTGCAGCAGGTATTTTTAAATCTGATTTCCAATGCCATCGATGCCATTGAAAAGGATGGGATTATTAAAGTGACCAGTGAATGCGTAAACCGGGATATTATTGTTCGGATCGAAGATAACGGCCGGGGTATTCCGGAAGATCAGGCGGGAAGGGTCTTCGATCCTTTTTTTACGACAAAGGTGACGGGCAGGGGAACGGGTCTTGGTCTGTGGGTAAGTTATGACATTATAAAGAAGCTTGGAGGCAATATCAGTTTCGTGAGTAATGTGGGAAAAGGAACAACGTTTACCGTTCAGATCCCGGTGGTGCCGCCCGAGAAGAAATAGGAGATGGGGTATACGGTGCAGGGATAGAACGGGAATGGAACGGCATACAGGGTACAAGGAGGAGTCATGGATTTCTTTAGCGTGTTAATCGTTGATGACGAGGAAGATTTTCTTGAGACCCTCGTGAATCGTCTGAAAAAAAGAAAAGTGGACACACATGGAGCAAAAAGCGGCGAAGAGGCCCTTGAAATTATGAATAAAAAACCTATTGATGTCGTAATCCTCGATATAAAAATGCCCGGCGGCATGGATGGAATTGAAACTCTCAGGGAGATTAAAAAAATTCAGCCCCTGACCGAGGTGATTCTGCTTACGGGACATGCGTCCGTGGAAACCAGTATCGAAGGGATGAAATTGGGGGCCTTTGATTACCTGTTAAAACCCGTGAAACTGGAAGAGCTTCTCCCCAAGCTGTTGCAGGCCTTTGAAAAAAAGGACGCCCAGGATCAGAAGATCAAGAGTGCCAAGATCAAGGAGGCACTGAAATACTGGTAGTCTTTTTTCCATTCCGGTTTTACAACCTGTAAAAAGTGTCGACAGCTTTTACCGGTATTTTCACTTCCAATCGCTTCCTCTATTACAAAAAGCAACGTTATTACAATAAGTTATCAGGATAAGGCACTGCATTCCCTTGTGGCATGAAGTTTGCGTTTTATCTCGGATAAGTCCGACCGAAGCATGTGATTTTTCAGGACCGGGATCAGCTTTAAGCTTTCGAATAGATTAAAAAAGACTCTTTGGGAGATAACAATGTATTCGAGCCGGTTGCTCACGGTGAAGGGCTATGTAATCGATCTTTTAAGCATCTAAATATGGCGAAGAATCACTACTCATCCATGAAAACAAATATTCTTACGAGCATGATACTCGTCCCGCTCATACCGCTGATGCTCATACTAAGCATCGGGTATTACTATTTCAGGACATCCATTGAAACCGGCACAATCTCTTCCATGAAGCGTATCGTTGAGGACCACTGCCAGATGATCGAAACCTTTCTCAAAGAGCGGAAGGCGGATCTGGAATTGATCCGCGATTCATATCTCTTTGAGGAGCTGAGTAATTCAGACAGACTCCAGGAAGTTTTTGCTCATCTTCAGAAGGGGTCCAAGGCCTTTGTGGATCTGGGGGTCTTTAACGGAGCCGGGGTTCATGTGGCATACTACGGACCGTACCAGTTGACAGGGCGGATCTACAGGGAGACGGAATGGTTCCGGGAAGTTATGAAAAAAGGGTACTACGTAAGCGATATATTCCTGGGATACAGGAACGTTCCCCACTTTATTATCGCGTTAGCAAAGGAGCAGGGAGGAAAAAGATGGGTCATCCGCGCAACGATCGATTCATTGATGTTTAATGATCTGGTCAAGAAGGTTCGCATCGGAAAGACTGGGGAATCCTATATAGTAAACAGTGAAGGGATATTTCAGACCGAAAGGCGTTCCGGTGGAGACCTTATGAGTAAAGATCCCGATTATCAGACACATTTTTCACATCACAGCGGGATTCATACCTTTCTGAGAGAAGATGAGGAGGGGGAAAAATACCTGTACGCAACCATCTGGCTCAAAGAGGGGAAATGGCTGCTGGTGATCCGGCAGCAGAAGGCGGATGCCTTTGAGGCGCTCCGATCCGCATCTTATCAGATCGTGCTGATCATGATTATGGGAGGAGGAATCATTATCGGTCTCGCCTTTTACATGACGAACAGGATTATCAGGAGGATGGAGCAGGCGGATGCGGACAGGGATAATCTAAGTGGACAGCTTATCCGGGCGACAAGGCTCGCAGAGCTCGGTGAAATGGCGGCGGGCTTTGCCCATGAAATAAACAATCCGCTTCAAATAATCAATAACGAACAGGCTCTCATGGTTGAGATGATCTCGGAACTAAAGGATAAGGGCGAATTAGCGGAATCAGAGTCATTATCCGAGATCGAAGACTCCATGAATGAGATCCGTGTTCAGATTGCCCGATGTACGAAGATTACCCAGGCCATTCTAAAATTTGGAAGAAAAAGTGAACCGGAATTGAAAAACCTGCATCTAAAGCCCTTTTTCGATGAGGTTGTTTCAATGGTAGAGCAAAATGCGAGCGTTCACGGGATAAAAATAGAGCGTAAAATCGATGAAGGTACACCCCTGATCAAAGTAGACCCGGGCCAGCTTCAGCAGGTCTTCATAAATCTCCTGAACAATGCCATTGACGCGATTCTGGCGAAGCACGGCTCCACAGGCGGGCAGATTGATGTGAACGCGGGGAACAATGGAAACGGCAATGTGGAAATAAGGATTAAAGACAACGGGTGCGGAATAAATCCTGAAGACATGACAAAGATATTCAGTCCTTTTTTCACGACTAAGCCGGTGGGTAGGGGAACTGGATTGGGACTTTCCGTCTGTTATGGGATCGTTAACCATATGGGCGGCACCATGGAGGTAAAAAGCGAACCCGATAGGGGGACTACATTCATTATCAGCCTCCCGGCTGCGGCCCTATAGAATTCATAGAGTGAATAAACCGGCACACCAGATCGCATCAGAGATAATGGGCTCTGCACGTAAGTTCCTAATCCGGCTATATCTATCTCTTTAAGAGTATATCTACTTACTTTGAAGCTGATGACCAAATATTTGGGGTTTAAAAAGTATATCACTTATTCCAAATCGTTAGGGACCCTTTAGGCTTAGATATTTATTCAGTTAACCGCTCAACCGCGAAAGTTACAGGGAGAATAGGTATGGAAAAGATGAAAATGATGTTAGTGGATGATGAGGAAAGGTTCTTATCAACCACAAAGAAATTACTTTCCAGGAAGGGGTACGATGTGGTCACGGCGGGCAGCGGGGCCGAGGCCCTCGAATCTCTGGGTTCCTTAAATGTGCACGTGGTGATCCTTGATGTAAAAATGCCCGGAATGGACGGCCTGGAGACCCTGAAGACTATAAAAAAAAGATTTCCATTAGTGGAAGTCATTATGCTGACAGGACACGGCACGGTAGAATCGGCGGTGGATGGTTTAAAGGCCGGAGCCACCGACTATTTGATGAAACCCACAGACGTTAGTGATCTGATTAAAAAGGCTGAAGAAGCCTTCGAGAAAAGGCAGAGGCTTGAGGAGAAGATCAGAATGGCTCAGAGCAGGCTTTTCATGAAGTCACCCAGAGATATTATTAAGGAGAGTGTCTGAATATAAGAGGGATAGGCGAGGTAGATAATGACAGATCGAGGGAAAGTACATAGAACCACCGGATATGACAAGTTTATTAACTGGAAATTGTTTATTATTCCTGTAGGGCTGCTCATTCTGTTATCCATCATTCCTACCCCCGAGAGTATGATTGATGTCGGAGTTGAATACAGCATGGGCCCCAAGTACGTCAGGGATTATTTCGCAAGGGAACTTTTTAATGAAGATCCTGGAGAGCTTTTACAGTGGCAGCTCCAGATGGTCAGGATGATGGAGGTGAGTGTTGATAAGTCCGCTTTCACATACTCATCTTTTCAAAAGAGAAATGAAAAATGGTGTGAGCAAAACAGGATCCCGAGCTCAAAAGAACATCTTAAAGAAGTGAAGGCGTTCCTTTCGGAGATGCCGCCCGATACATTTAACAGGATCATGAAACAGGGATTTGAGCTCAAAACCGAAAAGCTGACATTCGACCGACTTAAGGAAGATGAAAAGGGTTCAGCAGCCAAGGCCGGCTTTCGGGTGAAGATGGCCGTGGGTATCGTGTTATTTGTGGTCCTATGCTTTATAACCGAGGCCATCCCTTTGCCAATGGTCGCCTTCTGCATTGGGATGATTGCCCTCTTAAGCGGGATGGTTACAAGGGAGAATATCGCGGCCCTTTACTGGTCGGATGCCACTTGGTTCATCATGGGAAGCCTTATGTTCGCTACGGCCTTTGTCAAGACGGGGGTGGATAAACGCATAGCCATGATGATGTTCGGCAGACTCAAGAACCCCGATATCAAATGGGTTACCCTGATAATCATTTTAATCATCGCCCCCTTAACGATGTTCATGTCGGATCACGCCCTTGCGGCCATGTTTTTACCCATTGGAATTACCCTGTACACCGCTTCGACGGTTACCGTGACTGAAGATGACCCGGAGCTCGCCAAAATGCTAATGATTACAATCGCCATGGCCTGTAACCTCGGAGGCTCCCTTGCGCCTTCCGGAGCCGCGAGGAATATTATTATGATGAGTTACGCGGAAGACATGTTCGGCCTTCAGATGGGATTCGGTCAATGGTGCATTTATGCGATCCCCTTTCTGGTATTTGTCATTCCCATTACCTGGTTTGTCATAAACAGGCAATTCAAACCATCCATCCGGGACCTGGGGAAAGCCCTGTCCATTGTCAAGGAGGAGACCGGCAAGCTTGGGGGAAAATGGACCCGACAACAAAAGGTTTCCGTCATCATATTCGCCGTGATGCTTTTTTGCTGGATAACCGAGAATAATCTGCTTTTGAAGCTGACAGGAATCCGGTTTGGTATCGGCGTGTTGGCCGTGATGGGCGCCGTGGCTTATGTCTTAGCCGGCATTGTAAACTGGCGGGACTACCAGACAAAAATCGACTGGGGTGTGGTTTGGCTCTATGCCGGTGCCATTATCTTCGGGAAAGTGCTTGTTGAAACGGGAGGAGCCTACTGGATCGCGCGTTCCCTCTTGGCCCTGACAGAACCCCTGGGAATAAGCAAGGGTATCGGGCTCCTCATGACCGGAAACGTGATTACCGGGCTGCTCACACAGATTATGGCGGACGGTCCTGCCTGCGCAGCGGTGGGCCCCGTCACACTGGCCATGGCGGGCATCGTTCACCCCGGGTCTTCCATGATTCCTTTCACGGCCATAGGTACGGCCATGGCCTCATCCTTTGCCTATTGCCTGGTTATTGGCACACCGCCAAATGCGATCGTGTATGCCAGCGGGTACCTGAAATCGAAGGATTATTTAAGGGTGGGTATCATTCTCTGGTTTACTAATATGATCGGTCTCATGCTCATGGGGTCATTATACTGGCGATGGATGGGCTGGTCAGGGCTCAGCTCTTTTTAGAAGAAATATTAGGGCAAAATTGATCGGATCCGTTTATGCCCCGATAAGGAGGATTTTGGGATGAGGGAAAAGATAAAAGTACTTATGGTGGACGATGAAGAGAAATTCAGGGCCACAACGGAAAAATTGCTCAAGAGGCGAGGTTTCGAGACCATAATGGCGGAGAGCGGGGAAGAGGCCATAAATAAATTAAAGGATAATCCTGACGTTATTATCCTGGATATCAGGATGCCCGGCATGGACGGCCACCAGGCCTTAAAGGAGATAAAACATTATTATCCTGAACTCCCGGTCATTATGCTCACAGGGCATGGGGATATGCTTTCCGCACAGGAGGCACTTGATGAAGGGGCTTTCGATTATCTGTCTAAACCATGCGATATCGATATCCTTGCCGTGAAAATAAATGAAGCCCATCACCAGAGACTAAAAAATGGACCCCCAGAAGAGAGAAAGTTCAAGGATGTGATGGTAAACATTGAAGATTATACGACCCTTGATCGAAATCAAACGGTCAAGGAGGCCATATTAAAGTTAAAGGCTTCCTTCACGATCAAGCTTTCAACCAACCGAATCATGGAGACGGGGCATCGCTCCATCCTCGTGTTGAACCAAAAAAGAGAGGTTAAGGGCGTCCTGACAATAAAGGATCTGCTCGAAGCCATCATGCCTGCCTATATCAACGCCCCAAAACCGACGATGGCCGATAGTATCCAGTATTCACCGATGTTCTGGAGAGGCATGTTTACAAAGGAGGTCAAAGCGCTCGTTAATAAAAAAATTGGGGAGGTAATGTCTCCGGCGCCACTTGAAATCGATTCCGAATCCAATCTTATGGAGGCCGCCTATAGGATGGTAACGAATAGGGTCAGGCGCCTCGTCGTGGTAAGCGAGGGCAAAGTCGCCGGCATGATACGCGAGCAGGATCTATTCTTTGAGATGGAGAGGATTCAGAGGGGTGTAATGTAATTATTCAGATTCAATTATGGTACACAAACAGGTCTTAAAAAGGCCTGAAAAGGATACAACTACCTGGATATTCCACCCGTTGAAAAAATGCTTTGAAGTTTATAAAAAGTAACCCTATAATGCCGAAGAAAGAAGCCAAAGGATCCATGGAAGGAGGTTTTCAGGGGCATGGCTTTTCTTTTTATAGGCTCTACGGGAGATCACGCCGGGCAGTGCCTCGTTTCCTGGGCCATCGCGAAAAGACTCCTTGAAAGGGGCCTTCATATAGGGTTTTTCAAGCCCTTTGGAACAGGGCTCAGACAGGTCAATCACGGTTGGGTGGACCCGGACGCCTTTCTTTTTAAAGAAGTATTGAACCTGCAGGAACCGATTGAGGTCATTTGCCCCTGGATGATCACGGAAAACAGGGTTTCTTCGGATAAACCGAACGGTATCCTTGAAGAAATAAGGTCCATGGCCCTGAAACTTTCCACCGGTAAGGATCTTCTTATAATCATCGGTTCCAGGCACGTCTTTTTTGACGATACAACCCATTCCATTCCGGATATAACGGTGATATCGGAGTTGAATCCGGATGTAGTCCTGGTTCACAGATACAGGAAGGTTTCAACAACCCTTTACTCCATTCTGTCCGTCAATTCGCTTATCAGGAAGAACATCAGGGGGACAGTGATCAACAGGATTCCAGGCGACCAATTCGAACAGGTTCATGATCGAATAGTACCGGCGATCTCCCGGAACGGGAGCACGAACATAGCCCTGTTACCCGAAGACCCTTTCCTCTCCCTTTGGAGCATCGGAGAAATCATGGAATTACTCGGGGGACAAATCATATGCGGTGGGGAATTCCTTGACCGTCCGGTAGAAGGGATGACTGTCGGCACATCCGATTTGCAGGGAGAGCTTCTTGTATTCAAAAGGGTCTATAATAAAGTGATCCTGTTAGGACCTTACGCGAATTCTCGCGGTGTGGTAGGGATCCTTTTGACCGGGAACAGGGAGCCGGGTCATCGGATTGTGGAGGTAGCGGAGAGGTCCGGGACCCCTCTGATATTAGTCAAGCAAGACGCCTTCTCCGTGAAAGAGCGTCTGGAACAATGCGCCCCAACCCTTACCCCGGCGGATGAGGATAAGGTCCTCCATTTTATGGCCATGATGGACCGGGATGATTTTCTGAATAGACTGATCCGATCAATCGGATGGGATTAGCTGCGGGTAACGGGGTGCCCCTGCCTCTTTTATCAGGTCTTCGGTCATGCGAAGAGAATACCGAGGCCCCATGTCTTTGCAAATGCCTAAACGGCAACCCCGGTCTTTTTGGCCGGTCGAAGATTCCGCATCGCGGAGGTCATAGTTATCCGGCTACACCTGAAGGTGGATATCCGGTATGATATTTCTTTTCAAGGAGACATAGATTTGAGGCTAAAGGCACAGGGCGCAAGGCGCAAGGAAAAACTTTAAAGCAATGCATTCGAATTTGAATTTAACCTTGGGCCTCGAGCCTTACGCCTTGCGCCTTTCTATACATACCTGCTTTCCCTATAAAATCCCTTTGGAGTTAAATCAAGGCTACGTCCTTTTGAGCGTGGATTCTTTACTTTCAACCTAATGTTTCAGAGACGATTGCGAGGAGTTTATCGGGAGAGATGGGCTTTGAAAGGAACAGGTTCGCCCCGGCTTCAAGCCCGAGGGCCTTGTCCTCCTCGCGACTCTTCGCCGTAAGAAAGACGATGGACGTTTCCCGATACTTTTCCCTTTCCCTTATCTTTTTGCACAATTCCAGGCCGTTCATCTCAGGCATTATGATATCGAGCATCAAAAGATCATAATCACTCTCATCTATTTTTTCCAGGGCCTCCTTGGCATTGTTTACTGAATCGATCTCATATCCCTCAGGCTTCAGCAGTTCATTGAGAGCCATAAGCACCATCTCATCGTCATCGACAATCAGAATACGTTTAGCCATTATATCACTCCTTTCCGATATCATTCACCGGTATAAAGATCTTTACATCCGTTCCTTTTCCAGGTTCGCTTTCAATCTCAATCCTTCCACCATGGGATTCAAGAATACCAAAACAAAGGGAAAGACCCAGGCCGGTTCCCTTTCCTACGGCCTTTGTGCTGAAAAAAGGCTCAAAAACTTTATCAATGTTTTCCTTTGAAATACCGATTCCTGTATCCTTAACGGATACGACGACCTCTCGACTTCCATCCTCTTCAGTGGAAAAGGATGAAAAGGTCATGATCCTGTCCCCTGACCCGTCATCCATCGCATCCCTGGCATTGGCGATAAGATTGAGAAACACCTGTTCGAGCTGATTGGGGTCCCCAGAAATCTTCGGCAGGTTTTCGGAAAGATTCCTCACGATTAGGATATCGTGGTCAAGTAGCTGTTGCCCGGTCATTAGCAGGGCGTTTTCAAGGGGTACATTTATATCCAGTTCCCGTAACTCCGGTTTCGTCTGTCTTGAAAATTCCCTCAGGTGTTCGACAATTTTTTCAATACGATCATTGCACTGTTTTATCAATTCCAGCCTTTTGAGTTCAGGCGCGTCTCCGGAAAGGTTTTTAAGGATAACATGGAGGATCGTCTGCGAAGCCATCAAGGGATTGTTAATTTCATGAGCGACTCCGGCGACCAGTTCCCCAAGGGCCCTCATTTTAGATGCCTCCACAAGACGGGCCTGGGCTGCCTTGAGTTTTGCCTCCAGGAGTTTTTGCTCAGAGATGTCTTTGAAGATTCCGGCCGTTCCGATTACCTCGCCATCCTCATTCCGGAGCATGAAAAGGGATGTAAGGATGGGTATTATTCTCCCGTCTCTGTCTTTGAACTCCATCTCATAGTTTTCTTTTCTCTCATATTTTCTGAGGAGGTCCATGACATCCCTTGCCTGCTGGATACCCCTGTTATAGTACTGGGAGATGTGAGTGCCCAGGATTTCTTCCCTGCGGAACCGGATTATATCCTCCATGGCACGGTTACTGTATGTTATTTTGCCTTTTAAATCCGTGGTCAGGATTGCGTCAACCGAACTTTCCATGATATTCTCAAGAAAATCTCTGGTCTCTCGAAGCTCCCGCTCCAGGGATTTTCTCCGAGTAATATCTCTGACTATCTCCACAAAACCCGATACTTCATTCGACGGGCCTCGTATGGCGGTAATGTTGGTATAGGAGGGGAATCTCGATCCGTCTTTTCTGATACGGGACATGTCCTGTTCGTAGACCCCTTCATATTTTGTCCGGTTCACTATCTCTTCTTGCACCTTTTTATTCCGGTCTTCAGGAATATCCGTAATACAGATATTTTTCTTGTGGATGACTTCCTCTTTTTTCCATCCGAATATCTTTTCCGCGCCCTTGTTGAATTCGATAATATTGCCACGGACATCAAGGGCTATAATGGCATACTCCGTCGCGCTATCAAGGATGCTGTTTAAGAAAAGGGAGAGATCACGATATTTTTCTCTTGATTCTTTCAGTTCCCCTGTCCTGTCTTCCACCATTTTTTCAAGGTTTGAAGTATAGTCCTGAATTTGGGCTATCATCCGGTTGAAGGAGGTACCAAGAAGACCTATCTCGTCGGCACCGAGTACCTTGACCCTTTGGTTAAGATCACCCTCAACCATTTTTGCCGTGATCTCGGTGAGTTCCTGGATGGGTTTGGTTAAAAATTTGGATAATGTGAAAGTAAGGATGAGGGCCATAGCGACGCTGATCAGCACCATGACAAGGATAAACCGTTCCGTCTCATAGAGGGCCTGGTATATCTCTTCTTCATAGGTGCCGGCGGTGATAATCCAGTCCCATGGCTTGAAATAGATATATTTAAGTATTTTCTGTCTGGGTTTCGTTTCGCCAAGTTCAGGGTTTATCCATGGGTATCGAATAGTGCCGATTTCCCCGGGTGGAAGTTTAAGGGCATCATGGATCATGGCACGAATATATTCGAATCCGGATGGATCCCTGGAATCGATTATATTCGATCCTTCCTTTGCCGGATGGATCTTGAGGTTGCCCTCGCTGTCGATGATATAGACATAACCTGTCCTGCCGACCTTTATCCCTTTGATCGCGTCCTTAAGAGACTGGGCGCCCTGTTCCCTGACTCCCACATACAATGATCCCACGACCTCGCCGTCCCTGCCTTTTATAGTCTCATAGGCCGTGATATACCAGTCGTCGACCACATAGGCACGGCCCTTGTAGGAACGTCCCTCTAAAAGGGCCCTGGCTACCGGACTGTTGGAGGGAATGAAAGTACCAATTGCCCTTTTTCCGTCTTTTTTCAGGACATTTGTGGCAATACGGAGAAAATTATCTCCTTCGATTCTCTGAAAGATGGTACAGGTCCCGCCGACAAGTCTTTGAACCTCGTCAACGATCCGGTCGTCCCCGGTAATGGGCATATCCCCGATTTCCCATGACGGTATTTCGATAGAGATGATCTCACCTGTGAATTGATTTAAGGCATCAAAATGGACCCTTTTATCAGGCAGGCTGGTTATCTCACTGCCGTGACTGTATAAAATTGCTCTGGCGACGTTCAGGTCGGAGACTACCTTCTTCTCAAGCATCTCTTCCTGAACTTTGCAGATAGAATATATATTCCTGACGAGATGTTCCAGGTCTTCGTCAGAGGCGTTTCTGAGGGCATGCCCGAATTTGAACATTGAAAGAAGCGAGACCGAAAGCAGAGGGAATAACACGAGAAAAATGATTACCGTGATAAGCTTAGTCCTGATTCTCATGTTCCTGAATAGAGGAATGTTCACGATGACTCCAATGGATTCAATCTTTGGTTTATGGGCCCTTCCGGGATGGGTCGGCAACGAGCCATCTGGTCCGGGATGTTCATAACCTATTAAACCACAATTTCTTCAGGGATGCAAAGGACGGCTAAGATAAGCATGGCAGGAATTCAGTAAACAGGATCCGGGAAAGTGGTCATGGCCCTTGGCTTATCCACCATCCGGTACATCACAGGGGATACCCAGCCTTCTTCCAGTAGATCATCATCGATATCATCAAGAATATCGTCATGGATAGCCCAGCTTCGTCCCCGTATACTATTCGCGAACTCCGGTTTTCGGAAAGGGGTACTGTTATTCAATTTTTCAAAGAGAACGGATCCCGGTTTAAAAAGCTCATGGATCCTTTTCATCTGTTTATAACCCTGGAAATAACTATAATCATGTCTTTCATAGGTGATGGCGTTGTGATAAAAGAGCGCTTCCAGTCTGATGCTTTTTATGTTCAGAATGCGACAGAACAGGTCGAGTGCCTGGATCGCATCTCCGGTAAGCCCAAAGCCTTTTCTGGTCTGTCCCGGAAAATATCCCGCATCCATTGCCTTTTCTTCTTCCGCAAGATTTCTTGAGGCCCAACCGAATAACGTGTCTTTTCCTTCATCATCTATATGGGTATTGAACTTCTCACTTGAAGGATCGTTGACCACGAGAAAATCCCATTCAATTATGGTAGGATCTACAGAATCCGATAACTGAACAGAGTAAAGGGGGTCCTCCACGTTTTCAAGCTTGATCTCGACGAGACAGGTCCTGTCCCCTTCGGGGCAAAAGAACCGAACGACCTTCAACCCGTTTTCAATACAAAAGTTAAGAGGATTTATCCCGAACCTGTGGTAAAGTGCGGGGGGGATAAGGGTCCTATAGAGGCCTTCCTTCTGGGATTGATTAAGGTGACTGATCCTCTGAATCCATGGCATGGCGCACCCTCACATGAATCTAATCTCATTAGACTATTTCCGTGCCGATGTCAAAGAAAAGTGGCACCTCCAGATGAACCACCAAGACGTCATTTCCCATCCGAAAGGCTCAAGGGCAGTTTTTTCAGATTTTATTTTTCTCCTGCGCCTACCCCCTGCGCCCTGTACCTTTCTTTTTCAATCTAAGCTCTTTCGGTTGGAGACCCATGACATTGACATGTCCGTGGATTACGTATATTAATCTCCATCAACGCCTTGATCGGGGCCTAAGGCTTACAGCGGAGAGGATTTAATTTCCTACCGAGTTCAATTAAAAAAGGCTGATTCTAAAGAATCGAGGATAAATCATTGCATCAGGACGCCGTTCAGGAGACGGGTTCCATCTTTGTCTATTCAGACGAAATGGCCAGGTTCGATTTCGGAGCCGACCATCCCTTCAAACCGGAAAGGGCCGCCAAGACCTACGAGCTATGTAATCGATATGGCGTTATGCATCAACCCTGGATGAAAGTCCTCAAACCTGAGAATATTGAGAAGTCCCTTCTGTATCTTTTTCATGACGCGGATTATCTTCGCCTTCTTGAAAAAGCGGGTCAGGGGGATGTACAGATTGAAATGCTTGAGCGCGGGATCGGAACGGAGGACAACCCCATTTTACCCGGCATTTACGATTGGTCCCTTCAGGTGGCGGGGGGAACGCATTTGGCCATGAAACACCTGACAAACCATGACGCCCTTGTTGCATTCAATCCCTTAGGTGGATTCCATCACGCGCGATCAGGCATGGCCGAGGGCTTTTGCTATATTAACGACATTGTCATTGCCATCAGGGATGCCATGAGAAATTTTCCTGGCTTGAAGATTGCCTATATGGATATCGACGCCCATCATGGAAACGGGGTACAGGAGGCATTCTACGGGGAGTCCGGAGTCCTTTTTGTCTGTGTCCATGAAACCGGGAAGACCCTGTATCCATGGTCCGGGAGCGAAGATGAAATGGGGGAGGGAGAAGGGAAAGGGTACACGGTAAACATCCCATTAGAACCCGGAGCGGATGATGAGGTGTTTGGATTCGTTTTCAAAGAGATAGTTTATCCCCTGGTGGAGGTTTTTTCACCCGATTTGATTGTCGCGGAGATCGGGGCGGATATGATGGTTTCAGACCCTTTGACACACCTCAAGC
>CAYTUL010000035.1:0-3789 GCA_964441135.1 uncultured Desulfobacteraceae bacterium
CCCTTGCCGTATTACAGGAGTCATGGAACGTAACAACGAGGTTATCGTTCCGGCTGGGATCCAGATTGAGCTTGTTGTTTTTTATGAGATCGGCCGTGAATTCGATAATGTGGACCATCTTAGTGGCCCGGGAGTTCTCGAACTTGGTCCCGGTGATCGGTGAGACAGGCTCCTCAAGGAAATCGGCTGGACCGTTGAATGTATCCATGTACTGGTTCAGGACCCTCCACATGTGACCGCACTCTCCCCCTAAGATCCATTTTACTCCTAATCGCTTGGCTTCGGCGTACATCTTGGCATTGAGCCTTTTGGCCATCTCATGGGAGGTGAAATAGCCGAAGTTTCCCCCCTCCGAGGCGTAGGTGCTCCAGGTAATGTCGAGGCCCATACTCTGAAGATAGTGAAAAAGTATGAGATATCCCATACAGGTATAGGTCCCGGGATCAGCGAAAACGTCACCGGAAGGGGTAATGAAGAGGATCTCCGCGCCCTTTCTGTTGAAGCTGGGCTCTGCCCGGATGCCGGTAATATCTTCGATATCATCCACGAAAAAGTCGATCATGTCTTTGAAGGCGTGTGGCTGTATTCCGAGGTGATTGCCTGTCCTGTAGCAATTGGCAACCGGCGCCGATATCCAATCCGTGTTCAGACCCAAAAGATTAAGGAGCTCCCTCGCAATAATGGTTATTTCGGCCGTATCAATGCCGTAGGGGCAGAAGAGAGAACAACGCCGGCACTCGGTGCACTGGAAGAAATAGTACCACCATTCCTTGAGGACATCTATGGTCAGCTCCCTTGCCCCTGCGAATACACCCATGATCTTGCCGGCCGTCGTGAACTCTTTCCGATAGACCGACCTCAAAAGCTCGGCCCTCAGTACCGGCATATTTTTCGGATCGCCGCCCCCTATGAAGAAATGGCATTTATCCGCGCACGCGCCGCATCTCACGCAGATGTCCATGAATATCTTGAGGGTCCTGAACCTGTCAAGTCGTTCTCTGAGCCCCTCAAGGATGATGTCTTTCCAGTTTTCCGGAAGCTTCCAATCATCATCGAAGGGCGACCATTCCCTCGGATTGGGCATACCGACGTATTCGATATTCTTCGGTTTCGAACCGTAACAAGCGATACCTCGCCTTATCTCAACCGGAATATTCATCCAGCTCCGTAATACAGGGGGCCTATGATTTATCTGTACCAGCTCTTCTGGTTTTGGAACGTCTGACATATCTACTCCTTTTCTGTTTCTTCTTGTGTTCCGGCTTCACCTTCCGCCTGGGTTTCAGGCATCTTTTCAACAGGCAGTCCCGCCTCTACCATCAATTCTCTGAACTCGTCTTCGTATTCTTCGTATGTGTGAGTTTTTACCGGATAATTCCAGGGATTGACGTGTCTGACGAATCGGTTGTTATTGGCAAGGTTTCTGGTAGGACTCAAAAAGATACCCCCCATATGCATAAGCTTGCTGAAGGGGAAGTAGGCGATGAGAGTGCTTACCAGAAAAAGGTGGATAAAAAACAGGACACCGATTCCCTCGGGCATCTTCGGATGAAAGGTAACCAGGCTGATAGCGAGCTCTTTTACATTCACTACCTGAACCGTGAACCAGTCTGCATGAAAGATAAATTCCATGAAAACGCCTAAATAACGCATCATCACACCGGTAGTGGCGATAGCCAGGAGAAGGAAGAGGGGGAAGTAATCGGCCGGAAGGGAGATAAACCGCATCTGGGAGAGGTAGATTCTTCTCAGGAATAGATAGGTCAGGGCAGCTAACAGGACAAATCCGCTTATCAGGATTCCGGGCAGGGCGAATCCGGAAAAGGGGGCTATTCCCATCTCAAGGATACCGTCTATGGATTCGATCCATTGTACAAAGGCCGGGATCGGATCCGTAAAAAACCGGAGGTGTCTCAGTAATACCACTAAGAAGGAGTAATGGAAGGCCAAGGCCGCTATCCAGAGCCACTTTTCCCATTCATAGGTGATTTTAGAGCCCTGTCTGAATTCGAGACTCATATTTCTGAAGAGGGAACGGAAAAGAAGAATCTCGAGTATCATCCTGCCGATTACCTCAAGAGTATTGGAAGGGTTGTCGAGCCGGTTCCGCTTTATCCAGGGTAAAGACTTCTGTTGGCCGCCGGTTGTGGGGATTCGGAAGGGTGTTGGAGAACGGGCCCAATCTATGACACGAATAATAATTCCTAACACAAATATAAGGATAGCTGCGTATGGTACAATCACACCAAATAAAAAGCGCAGATCAAAGGCCCATACTCCCACCCAGGGGATCAATATGAGAATACAGACCATTACTAAGGAAAACAGGATACCATAAATAATATTCATTTGATGCTACCTCGTTCAATCATGGAATCACTTTCACGAAAACCTAAAGACTGTTTTCTTCTTCCCTCCGGGGATCCCATTCCGGGATCTCGCACACAAGGCCAGATTTTCGAAGCAGGCCGGATACCTGGTTTTTGGCCTGATTCGCCATAATTTCATAGATCTTTTCACGGCATTTCACGTATATATCAAAGGCGATCAGCACGGCTTGATCGATTTTCGCCTCATATTTTAAAAGATCTTCAAACAGCCCCTCCTTCTGGATGATGTCCCTCAACTCCTCTTCGATAACTCCTTTTAAGGTGAAAAGAAAGAGAATACTTCGGGAAGGTGAAAAATCCTGGATCGAGAGAATCCTTATCATTCTGTCGAGGATGGAAGAAACCCTGTCCGTGTTCATGGCCCGGTCCTCGATTAATTCTCGATACAGATTTTCCGTTTCTTTGGAAAGGGTATGGCCTACAGGATTGGAAAAAGGGTCACGATTTTTTTTAAGGAATCTCTTCGTATCGGTGGGATACATGTCCAGGATACTATTCAGCCACCTTTTCAGGATAACGGATTCTTTCTGTGATAAATGTTTATCAAGCTTCATAATCTCTTGATGAGTGAGATCGTTACTAATCAGAATTATTGATCTTTATGGGTCTGCGTCGGCGTCTGGAATATAGGAAAATTGAAAATTCATGTCAAGTTAATTATTTCACAAATGGCCGATCCAACTGTTAAATGCCGCTGTCCATTAAAACTGATAGGAGATACTCAGGGATCCAAAGACATCGGACCTGTCCTGGGATTTATATTCCCCGGTATGAAATATCTGGGTATATCTGAGACTTAAATAATCCCACTGGAAAGTCAGACTGGCCTGGAGGTCTGCCACAAAATACTCCTTATCAACGGAATGGCGGTCGGAAAATGTAGTCCCGTCAAGAAAGATATTGCCAAGGATACCTCTCCCTTCCAATCCCGTATGACTGCTCTCATGGTCAACATGGGCATGATTTCTAAAAGCTTTTGATTTCTTAGTCAAGCGGGAAAAGAGGATTATTAATGGAATTATCGTTCCTTTCCTGATAAAGATCTGAGAGAATAAGGGGAACCTACCGGATCCTTATCGATAAAAGGTTATAGGAAATGATTATGGATGAATTGAAGAAAGTGGACACCCTGGAGAATGAAGATGAAGCCCGGCTTTTAGAGTCGATCCTCACCGAAAGAGCCATTCCCCATCTCTTGAGAACTTATTATGACACCGCCTTTGACGGCCTGTACCAGTCCCAGAAGGGTTGGGGAAATATCTGCGCCCCGCTACCCTATCACGAAGAAATCAAAGAGATCCTTGCCGACTTGAGGAGAGAGGCCGAAGGAATTATTTGTTAGATACATCTCACGTCAAACCGGCAGCCGCAGGAGACGCAGGGCATTGTCCGTGAATAT
>CAYTUL010000035.1:3889-14939 GCA_964441135.1 uncultured Desulfobacteraceae bacterium
ACATCTCACGTCAAACCGGCAGCCGCAGGAGACGCAGGGCATTGTCCGTGAATATTTTCTTCTTTTCGGCATCGGTGATGTCCATGGCCTCGATCGCGTTCACGGTCTGCCTGTAGCTTCTAAATCCGTGATAGTAGTCACCCAGCGGCATATCGGCTCCGAACAGGATATGCTCCGCTCCCCAGAAATCATAGGCTAACATCAAGGCCGGCGTGTTCCCGTGAATGGCCGTATCATTATAGAACATCTTGTAATATTCCAGGGGTGACTTGCTTAGCGCTTTCAGATAGGTCGCCCGGCCGCTCCTTTCCTGCTGCCCGTAATGCTGCAATATTCTCTGGGCATAGTAGGGAACCATTCCACCACAGTGATGAGTGATCACCTTTAAGTTCGGAAATCTTTCCAGAATACCGCTGAATATGAGACGGGTCATGGCGGCGGTCGTCTCATAGGGCCATCCGAATATGCTCGCTATCATGTATTTTGACGTATCTTCTGTCGGATACTCGGCCATGGTATCACTCCTCCATGGGTGAATGTAAACCGGCAGATTGAACTGGGACATCTTCTCGTATAGAGGAAGGAATTCCGGGGAATCCAGGGGTTTTCCGTTTATGTTGCTGTGTACATAGATGCCCTTAAACCCCAGTTCCTGGATCGCCCTGTCGGCCTCTTTCAGCGCCGCGTCCATGTTGTTCATGGGAAGCAATGCAATGGCGGCAACGAACCGGTCCCGGTATTTGAGAACCAATTCGGCCATTTCGTCATTGGCCATCTTGGCCAGGTCCACGGATTTTGCTGAATCGGCAAAATCCTCAAGAGGCGGGACCGGTCCAACGGTCAGGACCTGAACGATACCGGGATACATATCCATTATCCGGAATCTGGCTTCCATATCAAATAGAGGAGGACAGGTTCTTAATATCTGGTTGTAGAATCCGGAATGGTCCTTTTTCAGGACCTCGGTGTACTTCGGGGGTGAAATGTGAGCATAGGCATCGATCTTTAACGCATAGGGACTTTCCATGGTTTTCCTCCTTTAGTGCTTATTGGGTTTGATAGAAACCGGTCCCGGCGGCTGGATTCGAACCGGCGATCTTCGGGTAATGGATATGTTTTAATAAAACAGACAGATATCCAATATATCCGTAATACCTTGTAATTATAAGTAATAATAATGACCTATACATTATCTATACCATCCTATTCCCAATATTTCCACTATAAATTGACAAGGTAGTGTCAGTTGTCTGTTGTTAGTGGTCCGTTGCATAATTGATTTAAATACCCTTTGTAACAAGGTTGTTTTAACTATAATTCATCGCAACGAACTGAAAAAGGAGCCATTTTAGTCCTGACTACAGACAACTGACAACAAACAACGGACACTACTTAGGTCTTGCATTTCAGAAAAAAAACGTTAATAAATGCTCATCCATAAACTATCGTTTATGGATAAGCGCTATCAGCAATCAGCAATCAGCAAAAGATTATAAAAACAAAGATTTAGCTGACGTGACCGCTGACGGCTGAAAGCTCCATCCAGAAACAGATTGTTTCTGGAGGGACATCAAATAGATGAACAGGGGGCTGGTAAGAATTATGGACATATTCCTCACGGACGAGGAGATCAGGGTGCTTGGCTGTTTAATGGAAAAGGAAATGGCAACACCTGACTACTATCCTCTTTCTCTCAACGCCTTAACCAATGCCTGCAATCAGAAATCCAACCGTAATCCCGTGGTCTCCTATGATGAAGAAACGGTGGCCCACACATTAAACGGCCTGAGGGAACGGAAGCTGGTCCGGGAGAGCAACATCGGCCGGGTGCCGAAATACGAGCAGGCTTTTTCAAAGGAGCTGAAACTGATTGCCCGCGAAGAGGCAATCATCTGTATTCTATTAGTACGGGGCCCCCAGACCATTGGCGAAATCCGCGGCCGTACTGAACGCCTGTATGCTTTTTCCGGCCTTGATGAAGTTCAGGAAGCAATAACCAGTCTTGAACACATGGAACTGGTCCGCAAGCTTCCCCGGCAACCCGGCCGCAAAGAACCCCGTTTCGTACATCTCTTGAAGGAGCAACAACAGGAACCGGTTGCTGAAAACCTTTCCCGGCCTGAAGATGCCACTCTGACCGAATTCATGGAAAAGGCCCGCATGGACGAACTTCAAGAACAGATAGATGAACTACGCCAGGAAATACAGCGCCTCCGGCAAGAGTTTGTGACGTTTACGTCACAGTTTGATTAATTCAAGAAAAGGAAGAGAGCGGGAGGAATGAATGTTAAGCGACTTAAAAATCTAAGAGATTTATCCGATTAAAAACCGATATTTTTACGACGAAAGGTATCAAAAAATAAAAAAGACCTATACCTGAAATGGAATAAGTCTTTACATTACCTTGAATTTTATTGGTAGCGGGGGCCGGATTCGAACCAGCGACCTTCGGGTTATGAGCCCGACGAGCTACCTGACTGCTCCACCCCGCGGTAAGCAGATACGTATAACACCGAATGTTTTTATAGTCAATGACATTTCTGTTTTAAATGCAAATATTTTGGAGTGGTTCCTGGTTCACGGTTCAGGGTTTTAGAGGTTATAGGGCATGGAGCTAATGTCTGTGGAGGCTTATTTTTAATGGGTGAGGTTATATATATTTATGGGTAACAGGTCACGGGGATTTTTATGATGGAAGTTGTATGATAAAGGTGGTCCCTTTCCCGGGACTGCTGAGCGCCCAGATATCCCCGTTATGGGCCTCTATCAGCTTATATGAAATGGACAGGCCCAGGCCCGATCCGCGCTCCCGTGTGGTATAAAAAGGTTCAAATATATGCTGAAGTTCCACCTCCGGTATTCCGATTCCCTCATCGTTGATTCTGATCTCCACACCATTGGGTATCTTTTCGGTTGAGATGGATATCATGCCCCCATCCTGCATGGCTTCTATTCCATTGGACAGGATATTGATAAAGACCTGTTTGAGTTTATCGGGATCACAATGGATCTCATCGATCTCCCCGGAAAGCATCTTCCTGAAGCTGTATTTTTCCGGAGAGTAGACGCCGGTCATTATCTTGATTACATCCCTTATCACGGAATTAATATCGGCAGGTCTTTTTAAGAGTTTGTATTCCTTTGTGAAATCACCCAAATTCGCTATCAGCCGTTCGAGCCTCAACACCTCTTCAAGTACCATATCAATCTTGTATAAATCTCTTTCATCGTCCAGTTTCGATCTTATCTGGTTAGAAAATCCGCCGATGATCATAAGCGGATTTCTTATTTCATGGGCCACATGGGCTACGGCCTGGCCTACGGCGGCAAGGCGCTCGGACTGAAGCATTCGGCCTTTAAACCGTTGCTGTTCCGTCACATCCCGGATAATGGCCGTAAAGGTCATTTCCCTTTCGAGTTCCAAAATGGAAAGGCTGAGTTCAATGGGAAATTTTTCTCCATTCTTGCGGAGACCTTCAAAGGATAAGGTCTTCCCGATGATATCCGATTCCCTTCTCTGCAGGAATCGTTTCATATAGGAATGATGGTCTCCATATCCCGAGGGTATGAGCACATTGAGGTCTCTTCCTATTGCTTCATCGACATCATACCCGAATATCCTCTGTGCGGCATTATTAAAGAGGATTATCCTTTGGTTTTGATCCACGCTTATAATTGCGTCGGTGGCCGTATCGAGAGTGGCCTTGAATCGTTTTTCCGATCGCTGAAGCCTCAATATCAAGTGTCTGTATTCGGAGACATCCCTGGCGATCTCAATAAAATATTTTATTTCTTCATCCTCGGTCCGAAGGGGATATAATATGATTATCAATTCTTTTATATCACCCTCTGAATCTCTGAATGAGTATGTCGTCTCCACAGTCTCACCGGTTTCACGTCCTCGTTCCATAGGGCAGCGACGGTCGCCCATATTACAGGGGGCCCAGGACCGCGCTTTTATTTCTTGGCATTTCCTGCCTACGACCTCTCTCTTCTTAAGCCCGTACCGGTTTAAGAAGGCAAGGTTCACATCGTTTATAACGAATTGATTATCGATAACCATAATTTCTTCATCAATCCCGTCGAATAGTGTCTTCAGAAAAAGATTAGTTATCTGTAACTCCCTGATCTGGCGATTTTTTTTGGCCAATCTTTTTTTCAGCCTGATGACCTCCGCCATCTGCTCATTCAGACTTTCCCTTTTCATTGTCATGCCCCCTCACCAGGCGCGAAAAAAATATACTTAGATGAAAGGATATCAAACATGTTGTTGGCCCCATCCCTGATAAGATCATAGAGCTCTTTCATTGTTTTAGCCGCGGACAGGCTGTCTTCATATTGAACATGGTTAAAAAATCCGGGATCTATCGGGAGAAGGACCCGGTCCAGGTGTCCGTACCAGTTAATATTCAGTATTTTCTTTAGAAGTCCGATCTTTTTATAGATATCTCTTATAAGATCGGTTCGTAAAAGAGGATTGATTCTATTTATCATGCAATCGATAAGCCCTGCCAGATAGTAGACATCTCTCATCCTTTCCGCGTTGTTCCTGTACATATAGATACCATGGATTGTATGGGCCATACCGCCTTTGAGAATAAAATGAGAGGGCATCTTCCCTTCATTTTCATGCTGATTTTCAAATTCTTCCCAAAAGGATTTCCGCATCTGGATAAAGTGTCTGGTATTCCAGTCGGCACGGCGGAACTCCCATGGTTTTGAGGTTATGAGATTATCCGGTCCCTTCGCGGGTTTATTCTCAAATTTGATAATCTTGGCCATTTTTAATTAAAGAATCATAACTATTGAGAACATCTCAAATGCTTGAGGGCTCAGCAATCTCTCTTCCGGGCCGAAAGCCCCTCTTTCTGTATCTGCCGTCTTTTCAAGAGGTGAAAGTGTTACAAAAAATCAGGCATTGAATCCCTAGGCCATGGCTTCATCACTCAACCCCGACTAAGGAAAATAACGGCCCGAGTAAATCCGCGATGAATACGTATGAAAAGGAGGTATATCAATCGTGAGCAATAACCCTCAGGAGGTGATCGGGATAAAGAGAAGGGTGGGAGCTCTCAGGGTCTCGGGTGATATTTTTCATGGATCTTTTTCAACCTTTCTCTATTTACGTGGGTATAGATCTGGGTAGTCGATATATCCGAATGTCCCAGCATAATCTGGACGGATCGCAGATCAGCCCCGCCCTCCAGGAGATGACTCGCAAAAGAGTGTCTCAGCCGATGGGGAGTGATCTTTTTATTGATTCCCGCCATTATACCATATTTCCTTATGATTTTCCAGAAACCCTGTCTTGAGATAGGCCCCCCCCTGCTATTCACGAATAGGTAAGAGGAATTCTTTCCTTTCAACAGCATAGACCTGCCGTCAGACAGATAGTGCTTAAGGGCGTCCACGGCCTTTTCGCCCACTGGCACGATTCTTTCCTTTGATCCTTTGCCGATCGTCCTTACGAAACCCGCCTCGATGTTAATATGGACAAGTCGGAGTCCAACCAATTCCGATACCCTCAGTCCTGTGGCATAAAGGAGTTCCAGCATTGCCCTATCCCTCAGTCCCAGAATTTTGGTGGCATCCGGTTGAGAAAGCAGCAGATCCACTTCATTCCGTGTGAGCGTCTCAGGGAGCCGCCGGGGAAGTTTCATGGACTCCAGCAGCCTGGCCGGGCTGTCTTTGATTTTTCCATCCGAGATGAGGAATCGAAAGAACATTTTCAGGGCTGAAAGGCCCCTGGTGATACTCCTCTGTGAGATGTCTCCGCGTAAAAATTCAACATATTCCAAGATATGATCCCGGGTTACAAGGAGGGGTGAGATTCGTCTCCGGGAAAGGAATGAAAGGAATCTCGCGAGATCATGACTGTAGGACTGGATGGTATTATCCGCGAGACCCCTTTCCACCCTCAGGTGATTGATAAATTGGTCCAATAGATGATCCGACTGGTTCCGGTCCGATTCGGAGGTCATGCCCTACCCAATTTGGATAATCAGAATTCATAAAAATGTCTGTTCTTTGTCAATATCTCTGGCCTGTCCTTCCCTATAACAACCATCTCTTCCAGCCGCACCCCGCCTTTCCCCGGGATATAGATCCCAGGTTCCACGGTGACGACCATACCCTTCTCGAGGACCATGGGTTTTCTGGGCCCAAGTCTTGGACCTTCGTGTGTCGCCAGCCCGACTCCATGACCGAGGGAGTGACCGAAGTAATCCCCGAAACCCGCATCTTTTATGATCTCTCTTGCCACGGAGTCCGGCAGGGTGCTTTCTATGCCGGGCCGAATTTTTGTTAGGGCCGATAGCTGAGCCTGTCTGACCGTTCTGTATATTTTCCTGAATTTGGGGCCGGGGGTTTCCATGAAAACGGTTCTTGTCATGTCGCAACAGTACCCGTCCAGTTTTAAGCCGACATCCATTATGATTGGTTCCCCGGGACGTATTTCCCTGGCGGTCGGCACGGCATGGGGAAGGGCGCCGTTGGGGCCTGAAGCCACAATCGGAGGAAAGGCCATCCCTTCGGCGCCTGCCTCGTAGGACAGTCTTTCAATCTTCCGGGCGATATCGATCTCCCTCTGCCCCGGTCTGAGACCGCCGATTACATGATCCAGGACCTCGGACATCCTATCCGCGGAGGCCTTCATTACCCTTATCTCGGAAGGGTCTTTAACCTCCCTCATCTTCTCTATCAATCTCTTCAGCGGAGTGAGGCGAATGGATTGGGAAAGACCCCTGAGCCCCTTTACCAATCGCCTGTGAAGTCCGTAGGCAAGATAGTCCTCCTCGAACCCTAAAGTTTTGGTTTTTAGGCGGGCCAAAAGGGCGGGCAACTCCTCCACGAGCTCTTTATTCAGGGTTATGACCTCGAAATCCCTGGCCTCTCTTCTGGCTTTCAGCGTATACCGGGAATCCGTAATCAGAATCGCCTTCTTCCGGCTGATAAGCAGGGATCCGGATGACTCGTTAAACTGGGTATCCGCAGCCCTGAATCCTGAAATATAGCGCCTGTTTTCAGGCTGAATAATCCACACGGTATCCGGGGATTTATCGGCCAAAACCTCTTGCAGTGCATGGAGCCGTCTCTGGAAAGATAATCTTTTCATGTGAAACACCTGTGAAGAAAATAAATCAGACTTTTAATGGAAATTACTCAACAAATTCAATTTAGTCAAGGCTTGTTGACATATCCTTCATCAGTTGTTAGTACCTGACTATTGAGGTAAATATTTTATCCGGCTGAAGGCAGAGGTCATTCTGAAAACCGATAGCAGGGCTGCGAGAAGGGCGGATCCTTTTTCGGATTCACCGGGAGAAGGAAGGTCGAGTTCAGGCCATGAACGAGGGTAAGATTATCGAATATATCGACCAGGGTAAGATCGTGTGCTCCCTCTGCCTTCAGGACAAGGGAAACAGACTGCACCTTTTGACATCCCTTAACCGTCAGGTCAATCTGGCGCCCAAGAGGGCCCTTCTGATATCCTCCCCTGTGATAGATCATCTCAGTCCCAGGGAAGAGATAATAAAACGGTTGAAGGAGACTGATTCGCGGAGGGATAGATTAAAAGAAGAAATCTGCGTCAAGGATCTTTGGGAACTTATCAAAGACGAGGATGAGAGCTTTGATTATAAGTACCTGACGCAATTATGTTTCGGGGAAACGATTACGGATGATCATATTTCCGCTCTGGTCAGGGCCCTGTTCGATGACAAGCTCTATTTCAAGATGAAAGACGGGCGTTTTATCCCCCTGACGGAAGATAAGGTTGAACTTATTATCAGCCAAAGGGAGGAAGAGGCCCGTAAAGAGGAAAGCCTTCAAAAGGGTGGCGGATGGTTAAAAGAGGCCCTTGAGAAGGGGACGGATCGAATCCCCGGGGACATGGCCTATGTCATTGAGGTACTTGTAGATCTCGCGCTTCATGGAAGGGAGGCCTCAGGGTATCATTACGGAAAGGCCCTCCTGTCCCGTGCCGGTATATCCGATCCGGGGGAGGCCAGGAAACTACTCACCAGGCTCGGTGTCTGGGAAGAAGACGAACCCCTTGATATTTTTAGATTTGATATCAGGAGGACCTTCACGGATGATCTTCTGCGTGATTCTGTCAGATTAAATAGCGCAGGAATGGATCTTACGGGCCGGGAGGACCTGAGAGATCTGCAGGTATTTACCATCGACGGCCCTCTCACACAGGATTTTGATGACGGCCTGAGCGTGGATATGCAGGGAGATCGTATCGAAATAGGCATTCATATCGCAGATGTAGCGAGCGTCATCGACCTGGATTCCGGCCTTGACCGGGAGGCCTCCCTGAGGGGCTCCTCCCTGTATCTGCCGCGGAGACAGATTCCCATGTTTCCAGCGGATCTATCCCATGACAGGCTGAGTCTGAGAGAGGGGGCTGATCGACCGGCCATCTCTCTTCTTACCCGTTTTGACAGAACCGGCAATCTCCGGGATTACAGATTCGTCCGAAGCCTTATCAACGTCAAAAATCAGTGGACCTATGACAGGATCAATGAACAGCACGAACAGGAGGACCGGTTCCTATGGCTCTACCGGGTGTGTGAAAAGATGCGTCAAAAGAGGATTGAAAACGGGGCGCTAATCCTTTCCCTTCCGGAAGTTACAATCAAGGTGGACAAAGACAATTCCGTATCAATCGAGATGATCTCCCAGGAAACGCCCTCCCGAATGATGGTGGCGGAATTGATGATATTGTATAACTGGCTGACCGCCCGGTTTTGCAGGGATCATACTATTCCGATTCACTACAGGTGCCAGAAAGAACCGAATGAGAGATTACCCGTTGAAGAAACCGATTATATCTATTATGTCTTCAGACAACGCCGGAAACTGCAACCTCTTGTAATCGACGTGGAACCCGGCCCCCACGCCGGTCTGGGCCTCGATGTCTATTCGAACGTAAGCTCCCCGATCAGGAGATATTTCGATCTTATCGGTCAACGTCAGGTGGGAGATTTCCTCTTTCGGGGAACCCCCCCTTACAATCGGGAAGAATTGGAGAATATCCGGCTCAGGGTAACCCCGGCCTTAAAGGATCTTGATATGGTGAAGAGAAATCGTATACGATACTGGATCCTTAAATATCTCCAAAAGCATATCGGGAAAGAATTATCAGCGATTATTCTCGATGTCATGAAAAGTAAGCTACGAATTATTATCCGGGATTATCTTTTTACGACCGAAATGAAGAGAGAGGCCGGGCAGGAGTTTTCTCCGGGGATGAATATCATGGTAAAGGTGATAAAGTCCGATCCCTGGGAAAATCTGTTGAAGCTGGAGTACAGGGGAGGGGTCTGAAGGCCGGTGATTATCGATCCGTGTTGACATACACCTTCCCCAACAGGAGAGGGCCTTGCCGGATGTTCAATTGAATACGCTGGGAAGTGCAAAGCTCGTTTAACTGTTTGAACTCACCGGGTGCAACTTTATACCCGTTAACACTCAAATGTATTCCGGCCTTATCGAAGAGGTTTGTTTGAACTTCTTCCATGCGTATCCTGTCCTGAAGAGACAGGGAAACCGAATCCTCCGGCCTTAACAGGACGTATCTGTTATCGTTTACTTTTAGGACCAGATAGTTCAGCTTGGGCTGGGTGAGCTTCACGATTAGTTTCCCAATGATTCTGTCTCCCCGGGTGACGAGGACCTGATAGGTTTCCCCATTTTTAACAAGGGAGTACCTCTTCATCAAATCATGGGCCGTATCGATCACATACCCCCTGTCCTCCCCTGTATTGCCCTTCTTATCCCCGACAAATCCCTTAAAATTTACCTTGATTCCAGGCAGGCCGGATGGCAGAACATCGATAATTTTTATTTTTTCTCCCTTGACCACCTCAAAGGTCTCATTGTTGGACAGGAGAAGACGGTGTCCGTGTATTTCCACAATGAAATCTTTGATTCTATCATGGCTGATCGTCTTTTCTTGTTTCCCTGACCCCTTTCTGACTATCTTTATGGGGATCTCGCCGAATTTGTGATTATCCTTCCTCACTATGATTGTCGTGTCCCGGAAGATCCTGATGTCTTTCCGATAATCGTTGAGATCTCCATATCCCAGGATGTCAAGGCTCAATCCTCTTTCATAGTTTGCCTCGATGTGAGGAATATTGATCGAATCGCCCTTGGTTAACAGCAAGGGCTCGTCTTTTTTAATCACGATCGGTGTGTCCCCATTGACGGCGACCACAAGGTATTTAAGGGAAGGCGGGTCCAGGGAAAGACTGGGCGATTGGGGGACGATATCGAAAAGCTTCATAAAGGAATTAATGACCAGATTATGATACCTTACTTTCAGATCAATGGATGGGAGGAATTTCGAAGTTTCAACCCCGAAGGCGGGAATATGATGAACATTCAGGGCGTAATAGGTCGCCGACTTGCGTTGCTCCTTATGGATACTGTCCTTTTCACTCGTGCGGGTGTTCATAAAACGAAACTTATAAAGGTCATTCGAAATATGCTGATTTACCTCACTGATACCCGTCCGGGCCATTTCACGCAAAGGGATGACCTTATTGGTTCCGGGAATCCGGTATGACTCGCAGTCCGCTATAATAGACTGGCCGAACCGTCTGGGGTTTCGCCATTTGTTTATGTATTGAGGATGATAATATCCCGATCCGTCATGAAGATTCAGGAGAAAGTCGCTTTCACTTATCAGCTTTTTCAAAATCGTGACGATTTTATCCTCCATACTCATTCCGGTGTCCTCATGGGAAAATTTCCTGTTCATGTCCCCATGGGGCCCCCGCTTATTCAGAATAATGGAATAGAAATTGGCCCTGGGCACAACGATAAGATTGCCCCTTTCGAGGCCCATATCTGCGTAAAGGTCTGCGGAGAGGAACCCCCCAGGCTCATTTCCCTGTATACCGCCAATGAGCATCAGGGTATTGCCGGGATTCTTTCCATATATCCTGTATATACTCAGTTCATAGACTGTGTTGGGAAAATAGACAAGATTCTCTCTTTTCGACAGGGCCTGGGAGGGAAATGCCAGTACAGACAGAAG
>CAYTUL010000036.1:0-14840 GCA_964441135.1 uncultured Desulfobacteraceae bacterium
TCAGCCGAACGTCAACACCGCCCTTCGACTTTATTCAGGGCCATGAGCCTGTCGAATGGCAGATGACAGCTTGATGGTGGATCAGGGAATGGGAATAAAACTTGACACCTTATCTCCCTACATGTTAGGGAAGAAACCACCATTTTAACAATGCCTTAGATTCATAAAAAATGGTCATATGTACCGACAGCGAATACTCAAATAAAGGAGGTAGAAAGTGAATATAATAGTCTGTTTAAAACAGGTTCCGGACACGGAAACCCAGATCAAGATCGGGCAGGACGAGAGATCGATAGTGGAAGAGGATATCAAATGGATCATGAATCCCTATGATGAATTTGGTGTGGAAGAGGCCTTGAAACTGAAAGAAAAGTTCGGAGGTGAAGTCACGGTCGTCGGACTTGGCCCCAAAAGGGTTACAGAGTCCATACGAACGGCCCTTGCGATGGGCGCCGATAAGGGGATTCTAATTAATGATCCGGCTCTGGAGGGCAGCGACTCTTTGGGTGTTGCAAAAGCCCTTGCCGCGACTATCAAGGATCTTGGATTCGACATCATCTTTACGGGGCAGAGAGGGGTTGATGAAGATAACGCTATCGTGGGTGCCGCACTTGCGGATATTCTGGATATCCCCCAGGTCTCCGTGGTTACAAAGCTTGAGGCGGCTGAAGATGGTAAATCCGTCAGGGCATACAGGCCCGTGGAAGGACAGGTCCTGGTCATTGAAGCCGATCTTCCGGTTTTGATAACAGCACAGAAGGGATTAAATGAGCCGAGATATGCTTCTCTACCCGGGATTATGAAGGCCAAGAAGAAGCCGCTTGATGAAAAGACATTGGCCGACCTAGGGCTTGATCCTTCCGAATATGGCGAAGGTGCAAGAAAGCTGAAGGTCTTAAAACTGACTCCTCCCCCCCAAAGGGAAGCGGGCAAGATTGTTGAAGGAGAAACACCGGAGCAGAAGGCAGCGGAGCTCGTTAGGATACTTCACGAGGAAGCCAAAGTGTTTTAGTAAACAACCGGGAAAGCTAATCTCAACTCACATAGATAAAAGGAGAGAATAAAAAAATGGCACAGGGAGTTATGATAATTGCTGAAGAGAGGGACGGGGAGATTCGAAAGATATCCTATGAGCTCGTAAGTGAAGGAAGGCGACTCGCAGATTCCTTGGGACAGGACTTAACAGCCGTGTTACTCGGTTCCGATATAAAAGACAAGGCAACAAAATTGGGACATTACGGCGCTGATAAGGTCCTTGTCGCCGATGATCCCCGGCTTGCAACATACACAACGGATGCCTATGTATCTGTAATAGCCGGACTGGTAAAGGCCGGTGATCCGGCCATATTACTCTTGGGGGCTTCAGCCCGGGGAAAGGATTTGGCAGCGCGCCTGTCGGCCCGGTTAGGGGTCGGTTTGGCCCAGGATTGCACACTCTTTTCCATTGAGGAGGGAAATTTAACGGCCGTAAGGCCGATCTACGCAGGGAAGGCCTATATGAAGGTAACCTTCAACGATAGCTGGCCCCAAATGGCAACGGCAAGACCAAATGTAATGGCCATGAACGAAGCCGACGAGTCAAAATCGGCTGAAATAAGCGATGCAACCTTTAGCCTGGATGATAGCGTGATGAAGACTAAGGTGGCAGATATAATGAAAGATGAAAGCGGGAAGGTTGATCTCACCGAGGCGAACAAGATCGTTTCCGGTGGACGCGGAATGAAGGGACCGGAGAATTACAATATCCTGGAAGAACTGGCCGAGGTCCTGGGAGCTACCGTCGGAGCTTCACGTTCTGCCGTCGATGCAGGGTGGAGGCCGCACTCGGATCAGGTAGGTCAGACAGGCAAGGTAGTATCTCCCAACCTGTACATCGCGTGCGGTATTTCGGGAGCCATTCAACACTTGGCGGGGATGAGTACTTCAAAGGTCATCGTGGCAATCAATAAAGATCCGGATGCACCGATTTTCCAGAAGGCCGATTATGGCGTGGTGGACGATCTTTTTAAGATTGTTCCGTTGCTTACGGAGGAAATAAAAAAGATACTTTAAACCAGCAGTTAGGGGTCTGTCTCTTCGTGATTTCGATCCCTGATTTCCCTCTTTAGGACAAAAAAAACCCCGGACAGGGCCGGGGCGACCGGATATGCCGTTACTCCTATTTTTAACATTTTTCCCCCTAGAGGAAGATCCATTAATGTAACGCACATTCCAGTTTGATTTGAATCTATGCAATTAATATGCCGTTCCAGTCCACATAAAATAAGGCATAATTAACATAATTATCTAAAATTTATAAGATATTATGCCTACCTGTGTAGCAGTGATAACACATCAAATGTGAAAAAACCACACAGATCCCGATTAGAATCATCCGAAAATAACCTTTTCCGGTCGAACGTTATGAAATCATTATTTCCTGAAGAGATAGGCATCGCATCCTTTGGTTCCTTAGTTCCCTGTGGGTTCAAAAAATAACAGGACCAGGAAGTTACTCGTTTAAAGGCGGATGCGGGCCTGGATTTTATAACCGGTGATAGGACTTTGGTAGTGTCCCTTGTCTGTTGTCAGTGGTCCGGTATATAAGTGATTTAAATACCTTATGTAACAAGGTTGTTTGAACTGTAAATCATCGCAACTAACTGAAAAAGTAGCTATTTTAGTCCTAACTACGGACAACGGGCAACAAACAACGGACACTACCAGGACTTTAAGATGGTTATTATTTCATTGACAAAAACAGAGTTTTATATACATTAGGGGGCCATCGGCGGTGTAGCTCAGTGGTCAGAGCATGCGGCTCATATCCGCAGAGTCACTGGTTCAAATCCAGTCACCGCCACCAATATTGTCATGCGGTATTGACATTTTAATAATTGTTTTTATCTTCACGGGTAATGTCTTCTTAAGCGGGTTCGCATATGACATTTATATACTTTGAAGATAATAACCTAAAAACGGTTGGCGAAGCCCTTGATGTCGCCGAAGATAGGACAGGAAACTATTATAAGTTTTCCTTCGATCAGTGGAAGAGGCACCGCTACGATGTAAAGACATTGAAATCCTTGACGGATGACGAGATAAGCTCTTATGGATTTGCCCTGCTAAACAGGTATTCCAGCGAGAATAATGGGGATAGAGCGTCCATGAATAAAAGGGATTTCTATTTTATCTGTCTTCAGGATCACCATATAATAGAGGCCCTTAAAAGAGATCAAGATCTTACTCTCCTCTCGCTCCTTGTATATATCTTTACTCATGAACTGGTTCATATAGTGAGGTTTTGTAATTTTTTCCAGAGATTCGATATATCCGGCAAGGGCAAGGAAGATGAGGAAAAGCTCGTTCATACTACAACCTACAAGATTTTAAAAGGAATCTCATTGCCGAGAATGGATTATATACTCGAATCATACAGATGGCACCGGTTATGTGATCTGGCCGTTGTTTAAATTATACTCATACTGAGGTGAACTCAATGCCTTTTTACGAATATGAATGTACGAAATGCCACCATCAGAGGGAGGTTTTTCAGAAGATAACAGATCCGCCGATTTCCAAATGCGAATTGTGTAACGGCAAAATGAAAAAGCTAATTTCCCAGAGCACGTTTCATTTAAAGGGAACGGGATGGTACGTAACCGATTATGCTTCCAAGACCGGTGGGAATGACGGGAAAAGCGGTTCGGGAAGCAGTACCGGTCCGAAAGAAATGGCCAAAGACAGGAAGGAAAGCTCTGAAAAATCAAAGAAAGAAACGTCATCAAGTGAGAAGAAAAAGACTCCTGCGAAGGATTAAAAACTGTTCGGGAACAATCCCTGTTTCGCATGGATTCGAAGGAAGATGGTTTAAAACCATGTAAACCCCAAAGGGACATAAATCTCCTTACAATAAAAACGTAGATAATTGAAAACATGAAAAATTTTGATAGCGGCAGAGTTCAGGAAAAGCTGCTCAACAGGCTTGAAAGGCAGGAGAAACAACGCGCGTTTCAGAGGGACAGATTCTTTAAATTCAAGCTCGCCGAAATCCACAGAGACCTCTCACAAGTCCTTTTAATGGAGAAGATCGTAGAGACGGATAACGCCGCCGCCTTTTCCGACCTCCTCATGACCGGCCTGAAAAAAATCCTGAAGACGAGCGAATTTGATTTCAAATACTTTATTGCGCCAATCCGAAGCATCGTACCCCATCCCAACCCGATCGCCCTTTATATCACCCAGTATATCCTGGAAGTAATTCTAAACGACCCGAATATTATTGATGTCTATGGAACGGATAAAGAGATCTATCAGACCGTAAACAAGGCTATAACAAATATAAATCTCAAATTTGAAAGGACAGAAGAGAAGATTCTCCAGCAGCTTTCACGTAATAAATCCCTTACCCCGGGTTCAAGGGATTATGATATTGCCCTTGACCAGCTATTCCGTAAAATCATGGGTGAACCCCAGAGTCAAGGTCCTCAATAGCGGTTGACTGAGCGCGTATTACTGACCGTTGAATGCCCATCCGGAATCTTTGATTTTTAGACAGGCGGGAATGAGATACGCCCTATACCGGCAGGTTTAAAACAAGGAGAATTTATGCGAGAGAAGATAGCCTTTCTTTTCCCGGGCCAGGGCTCACAGTATGTGGGTATGGGCCGGGATATTGCCGATGAATACCCTGAAGCAAGAGAGATATTTGATCAGATGGATGAAGTCTGCGGGAAATCCGTTTCTCGCCTCTGTTTCGAAGGACCCATAGAGGATCTAACCCTTACGGTCAACCTTCAGCCTGCGATCACGGCCGTTAACCTTGCTTGTCTGAAAGCTCTGGAAATCTCCGAAGTCAGCGGGGAAATTTCAGCCGGGCACAGTCTTGGTGAGTATTCGGCATTAACCTCCGCCGGGGTAATAAACGAAACCGATGCACTTAAATCCGTGCAAAAACGTGGAGAGTTTATGCACAGGGAATCACTGGCCAACCCTGGTGTTATGACAGCGGTCCTGGGTATGGGTATGGATGCGGTCGCTGATATCGTTAGTCTGGCGGGTGAAAGAGGGGTGCTCGCAGTGGCAAATCATAATACCGCTCGGCAGATTGTCATAACCGGGGAGCAGGGTCCCATGGCTTATGCCGTGGAATTGGTAAAAAATCAAGGGGGAAAGGCAATTCCCTTAAAGGTCAGCGGGGCGTGGCACTGTAGCCTTATGAATAACGCGGTCGAAGATTTTCGTCGATTTCTGAATGATATCCCTTTTGTAAGACCGGAAAGGACGGTGTTGTTTAACTCGACTGCCGACAGGGAAGATGATCCGGAAAAAATCCGGGATATTATGGCCCGGCAATTAATAAGCCCGGTAAGATGGTATGATATCATCCTCAGAATGCTTGACGAGGGGTTAGATTCATTCGTTGAAGTGGGTCCCAAGAAGGTCCTTAGTGGTCTGCTGAAAAAGATTATACCGGAAGATCGCCCTTTAGCGGTTTATAATGTGGAGGACCTGAAGAGCCTGCATACGTTTCTTGAAGCGGTAACATAGTTTCCGAGTTCCTCTGTCGTATCCGTCCGAAAATATCGTGACTATTTAGTCCTTTTCAACAGCTTGGGTGCTCAGCGATCTCTTTCCCGGGGCGAAAGCCAATAAAAAAGGGCTCAAGGCTCAGGGCGCCCCGCTAACAGCGGCGGGATCTTCGATAAGGCTCAAGGCAAAATTAAAAGGATCGCTTTTTATTTGTTTTCCCTAGGCCCTGCACCTTGTGCCCTATGCCTGTCGAAGATCCCGCTGATTTTTGCGGGGATTTTTTTATCCCCGAGCCCCCTTCTTTATTTACCATGCATCCGGTCCTCTGTCCAAATAGGCGACATGCGCCTGAGCCCTTCGATGATTCCCGGAATATATTCAAGTACCGTCTCAACATCCGAATCCCTGTTGTAGATCCCGAGGCTGAACCGGATAGCGCCCTGTGCACTGGTCGGTGTTAAGCCCATGGCCAGCAGTACGTGGGAGGGCTCAAGGGAGCCGGAGGAGCAGGCTGAACCGGTCGAAACGGAGATGCCGTATTCATTCAGTAATAATAGGATACTTTCCCCCTCGATATATTCAAAACTGATATTGCTCGTGTTGGGCAATCTTAAGGTGCCGATGCCGTTCACGCGGACCTGCCGGACTGTTTCGATAATGCCCTTTTCAAGCTTATCCCTCAAGGCCCGGACTCGAGTTTTTTCTTCTTCCGGATATTGGGCGGCAAGGTCACAAGCCTTTCCGAGGCCGATTATTGCCGGGACGTTTTCGGTGCCGGCCCTCCGATTGAACTCCTGATGTCCCCCTATAATAAGAGGTTTGAAGAATGTGCCTCTGCGAACGTATAGGGCTCCGATACCTTTGGGTCCATGAAACTTGTGGCCGGAAAGGGAGAGCATATCAATCACGGTATTATTCAGGTCGATCTTGATCTTGCCGGCCGCTTGAACGGCGTCCGTATGAAACGGGATCCCTTTATTATGTGCCAGTTCGGCCGTTTCTTCCACAGAAAATATGACGCCGGTCTCATTGTTGGCCCACATCAAGCTGACGATGGCCGTGTCATCAGAAAGGCTCTTTTTGTATGCATCCATATCAAGCTGGCCATGTTCATCAACCGGGACCTCCGTGACTCTATAGCCCTTTCTCCCGAGATAACGGCAAAGGGAATGGATCGCAGGATGTTCCACCCGACTTACCAGGATGTGTTTTTTGTCAGGCCGGGCCGCCAGGGCAGATCGAATGGCCGTATTATCGCTTTCGGTCCCGCCGCTCGTGAAAATGATCTCTCTTGGCTCAGCCCCTATAAGGTTCGCTACCTGCTCCCTCGCCTTATCAATCCGTTGCCGGACCTGTCCACCAAAGGAATGGGCGCTCGAAGGATTCCCGAAAACGTCACGGAAATAGGGAATCATGGCTTCAAAAACCTCCGGAGCTACCCGGGTAGTGGCGTTATTGTCCAGATAAATGGTTTCCATAATCGTTCCTCCTGGGGGTGGTTTACAAGATTTCAAACCCCCGCATAATGAAAAATAACAATTTTTTTATTCCACAGCAAGGCAAATGGCCGTTTGTTAGCCCTTTTCCGATCCTGTAAATATTTGTGTTAAAATGATTATATTAAAAGTTAAAGACGATCAATCGGATCCGACCTTATCCTGAAGAATAACTATCCTAATGGATACGTAATTATGAAGCCTGTCAATTTTCCCTAATAATCAGTCTTCCTACTTTTCGCTTTTGTAAACCATAGAGAAGTGGTATGAAAAGTGAAAAAGCGGATCCCATTGTCTTAAATAGATGGGATACGGGGAGCTGTCCACAGGACGACGCTTCTTTTTCAAAGGAGAGGGTCTTTTCCACCCGGGTCAAGCTTAATTCTTTTACCAAGGAGGAGGTACATATGTTTAAGGTTAGGGCAACCCTGATCCGTTTCGCCGGTGATGTGGAGAAATATCCATGCCATTTCGGGTATCGGGTCGGAGATGAAATCGTGTATGATGGAGAAAATTTCATCGGGAGAATATGTTTGCAGATAATGCCCTTGCTTAACAAACATATACCTCCCTTATACGCGGCAGGTCCCAGGTATGTGAACCCCGCATTCTATTACCCGTTCTTCTACGCGCCTCTCAGTTTGAAGGATCCGGGATTAAAGAAATACGATGGACTTGGTTTTAAGATCGTAAAGGAGAATATTGTTGAGCCCAGGTATCATATGGCGAATTTCAAGTCTCCAAACGCCTTTAAATGGCCACCACATGATAAAAGAGACATCAACAGGGAAATTATAGGAAGGTGTGACGATCTGAGAACGGCGGCTACCTTCAAGTTTGAGGCATTTGACCTGTGTGATAGAGGAGATGCCGTCCCCTATTTCAGAAAGCAGATGCTGATACTGGACAAGGTTTTGAAAAAACCGGGAATCGGCACGGAGAAGATATTAGGGGAATTTTCAGAGGATCATATAGAAGAGATATACCCCGGATTAAATCCCGTTCTGTTAGAGGTGCTTGTCGAGGAGCTTGAGGTGATCGAATACCTTGAAATCCGGAGTGGTAAAGTATCCGTAACCCCTGGGGGAGAGGCAAAGCTTAATGATTTCAAAGCGAAGCTTTCGGGGGAAGAAAGGGAAGCGCTCGGGATATTGGGGTGAGGATGTCATGCATGGTTGGACCGGGAAGATTTTAATCGTAGACCTGTCTCGACTAAAATCATCTGAGATATCGACAGGACCCTATGCAGAGCGTTTCCTGGGCGGGCGCGGCATCGCCAGCAGGATATACTGGGAAAGGGTCGCACCCGGGACCGGGGCCCTTGATCCGGAAAACCGCTTGATTTTCATGACCGGTCCCCTTGTAGCCACGGGCACTCAGGGAGCCACACGGTTGTCCGTGGTGGGTGGATCCCCCATGGCGTCACCGGAAGGGTTCTGTTATGGTAATATGGGCGGATTCATCGGGGCGGAGTTAAAGAAGGCCGGATTTGACGGTGTCGTCCTAGAGGGTAGCGCACCAGAACCTTCCTACCTGCTGATTCGGAATAACCGTGTAGAGATTCGGGATGCATCATCCTTATGGGGCCAGAACGCTTACAGAACCGGCGAGATGCTCCGGCAGTACCATGGCGATCCGGTGCATTTTATCACCACGGGGGTAGCCGGTGAAAGATTGGTAAGAAGCGCCATCCTTTTTGGTTCTCACCAGTCCACTTCAACCGGTGGGTTCGGGGCGGTCCTGGGGGCCAAGAACCTGAAAGCCGTGGCCGTTCACGGTACCGGAAGGCCCTCGGTGGCCGATCCATCGGGTCTCAGGGAACTTAACCGTTATACCGCTGCCATATGCGATCGCGTGACCCTCATCGCTCCTCCGATTGTAACGGCCACCCATCATGCCCACCTGGTAGAAGTTATTGGAAAGGGTGGCTGCCATCAATGCGGTTTAAAGTGTAACCGACAGTTGTATAGATATGCCCGGAAGTTAGAAGGTTATCGAAGATGCCAGGCTATGGAATACTATCTGCCTTGGAGGTACTCTGTTGAAGATGAACCGGTTGAAACATTCTTTGATGCTCCAACACTTGCCAATGACTACTCCATATGCACCTTTGAACTTCAAAATATCATTGACTGGCTCTATGCCTGTTACCGGTCGGGCGGCCTCAGCGAGGCGGAAACCGGCCTTCCCCTGTCTAAAATCGGAACAAGGGAATTCCTGGAACAACTCCTTATCTCAATTGCCCATCGAGAGGGTTTTGGCGATATTTTAGCCGATGGTCTGGTGAGGGCCGGCACCAGGGTACCTGTCAAGGCCCGTGAATTGCTTGACTATACCATAGCGCCCATTGGTAAAGAGGATCATTTCCCTTCAAGGGCCATTGTTGCACACGCCCTGCTCTATTCCATGGAGCCGAGGATCCATCAGCCCATCCTCCACGAGATTGGTTTCGTCAGGGCGGCCTGGATGCTGAACCAACGACGGCCGGATCTTTCACCCATTACAACGAGAGTATTTCACAAGGTCGCAAGGGCCTTCTGGGGCAGTGATGAAGCGGGAGATCTATCCAGCTATCAAGGAAAGGCCTTAGCTGTTAAAAAAATCCAGAACAGGACTTATATAAAGGACAGCCTGGGCCTGTGCGACTTTGCCTGGCCGATCACCTACTCCTTTAAGACGCCGGATTATGTGGGAGATCCTGAGTTGGAAGTCAAAATCTTTAAGGCGGTTACCGGCCTGGAGGGTGAGGAGATGGACCTGTGCGCGGAGCGAATTTGCAACCTGCAGAGGGCCATCCAGGTGCGGGAAGGACGTAAAGTCCCCAATGATGACTTTCCCCATGATTTCAACTTTTCAGAGCCTTTGCAGGCCATGGGAGATCGAAGAGGGATTCTCGTCCCCGGTCCCGGTGAAGAAGTCCTTGACGCGACAGGCAAAACCCTTGACCGAGAGAAGTTCAAGAAAATGTTATCAGAATATTACAGCCTCCGTGGGTGGGATGAAAAAACAGCTCAACCACGGGATAATACTCTATCCGAAATAGATCTTGATGATTTAGCACCCGACTTCCATGATATATAAAACAGCCAAAAATTTAGTTTCGCGATTCCTAATGCGTGTTGTTTAGGCTTATCTGTTGTGCAGGTTTCAGGAATCGTATTTCCTTCGTTCCGAAACCTGAAACCCGTAATCTGAAACCAATATCAGGATGCTGGATTTGCTCCACCCTGTTCGCCCTGTGAGACTTTAGCGGACGGCACTCCAGGTCTCCGCCTGGAGAGAAATAGGTTATGATGAATGTTTACCGGCTATTTCAAAATATTTAACCACCGATATTGGACAGAACTGGACTCAGATATTTATTGAAATTGTGAAGAGTTTAGGTTAATTCATATAGCGTACGCATTTAGGTTCCGGTCTTTCATTGCTAACCTTTAGGAGACAGGAGGGAAGATGATGAAAAGGACTTTTTGCTTACTATCGGTTCTTATGATGGTCTATGCGCTGGCACCGGCTGTGATGGCGCAGGAACTCAAGGTAATAAAGATGATACATGCCGATAATGCTCCTCCAAACGCAGGCGGTAATATATTCCTGAGAGAAAAATGGCTTAATAAAGTAAATTCCGAACTGGCTGAAATTGGATATAAGCTTGATATAACATTTTACCACTCTTCATCGTTATATAAATACGAAAATCAGGTTCAGGCCTTGGAAGACGGACTCATCGATATTACTACCTTTGTCTTGAGCTGGGAACGTGCCCGGGCCCCTCTACATATGGTGATCAGTAATCCTTTTATGGGGTATAATGCCCAGTCAGCGAACCGTATATGGTTCGAACTGCAGGAGACCATCCCAGAGTTTGGCGCCGAATTTTCAAAATACAAAGAGATATTCCATTTCCTATCCATACCCACCGTCTTTAATGCCAATAGGGTGCTGCGGGTTCCCGATGATTTTAAAGGTTTGAAAGTATCTGCTACCGGTATTGTCGCGGAACTGTTCAAATCTATTGGTGCGGTTCCACTAAGGTTAGGCCCCCCGGATTGGTATACCTCGCTTGAAAGGGGGCTGATTGATGTGATGCCTATCGGCATCTACTCCGTAATGATTTTCAAATTGTATGAAGTAACCAAGGTCCATATCTTCCCCACGGGAGATAGCCTGGGATGGATGGGAATGACCTACATTATGAACCGTAAAAAATTCGAAAGCCTGCCACCCGGAGTTCAAAAAGTAATCGACAATAATGTTAAGTGGGCTTCAACGACCCAGACGGGAATTGACGAAGAAAATCGTATCAAGTCTGAAGAGGCTATTAAGAAAATGGGGCATACCATGATATATCTCACTCCCGAGGAGATGGAGTTATGGTATAAAGCCGCAAAGGGCCCCAATGAGAAATGGGTTGCTGATATGGAAGCCAAGGGGCTGCCGGGACAGAAGGTCTATGACGAGGCCAGGCGGCTGGCAAAAAAATACGCCCAATAGAAATAAATGGGTGACCATAGGGAATAAAGAAATATTTATATTTCTTAGTTCCCTATGGATTATCCTCCCCGGCGTTTTTCCCTGTTAAGAAGATACCTCTTCAGCTTGAGGCCCCCCCTGAAACCGCCGAGCCCGCCGGCGGCGACAACCCTATGTCAAGGAAAAATGAGGGGAAGGGGATTCCGATTCAGGGCTTGCCCCACGGCCCTGGCTCCCCCTGGACGGCCTATCATAGCGGCAACTTCTCCATAGGTTCTTGTCTGACCTGCGGGTATGCGTGTAATGACCTCCCAGACTATCCGTTGGAACAGCGTACATTGAATATCAAGTGAAATATCCGCGGTAACTTTTTTGCCTTTGAGCACCGTTTTTATCGCTTTAATAAGGGGACGATTCAACAACTCATCTTTGATTATTCTGCCCTGTGAAAATCTCTTCTTGAATTCCTTAAAACCGTCGGGCCCATTCATCAGACTAATATGGGCACCCACCGCCCCCTGATTAGATGAGGCCACGTAAATATTGAGATCTTCTGATTCTATCTTCCACCAGTAGATTATCGGTATCTTTTCCCTTGCCATGTATCCCTCTCTTCCAGTCTTTTATCAATAAATGACATATTTCTTGTTTTATGCAGGGCCCATTCTGGAGCCACGAGTTCCGATCTAATCGGGTCTCCCGTCATTCTCTGTATAACGACGCCTGGAGGGAGGAGTTCCAAAAAATCTACTACCAGATCGGTATATTCCTCTCGCTCCAGGCACCTGTATTCACCCTTCTCATAGAGCTTATCCAGGTGAGTACCCTTTACCACATAAAGCAGGTGTATCTTAACGCCGGATATCGGGAGCCCTGCAATAAAGCGAGCCGTATCCATCATCATTTCCCTTGTCTCACCCGGTAACCCCAGGATAACGTGGGCGCATATATTAAGTCCGTATTCATGGGTCATTCGCACACTTCTTTCAAAGCAGGCGACGTCATGACCCCGGTTGATCCTTTGAAGCGTCTTATCGTGGGAGGACTGAAGACCGAATTCGATCCAGATAAGGTAATCTTTCCTAAAGGATCCGATAAGCTCCAGGATCTCGCGGTCCACACAATCAGGTCTTGTGCCGATGGAAAGTCCCACCATGCCTTCATGATTCAGGGCCCTTGAATAAAGTTCTTCGAGTGTCGCCGGGGGGGCATAGGTATTGGTAAATGACTGGAAATATGCTATGAATTTCTTGGCCCCGTAACGCTTCTCGGCGAATCTCCGACCTTCAATGATCTGTGCATCTATGGAAAGACCGTGATTGATCATGGCACCGGTACCCGAACCTCTGCTGTCACAGAAGATACATCCTTTTTCAGATAGGGTTCCATCCCTGTTCGGGCAGTTGAACCCGGCATCCAAGGCGATTTTTTGAACTCGCTCACCGAATTTTTCCCTGAGATAACCGTTATAATCACGATATCTTTTCATAGAAACGTCCTGCCCGGATAAATAGGATTCATTTGAAAAAATCCTTAAAGTCCCGGCATTTGACTATTCAACCGCCTTGAGAATTATTGCACCCTCGTTCATCACTTGCTTGAAGCCCTCCACATCCCCCACGATTTTTCCGATTACATTCACGGCACTCGCGGGAATAATCTTGCCGGGGCTACTCGTGGGTGTCTGTCCGAAAAAGATGCAGAAGGCCTTTCCTGTTGGCCAGTAACCTAAGTCACCCAGATTTACTTCCTCCCGAGCACTACCATCCAGCTCGGCATCCACAGGGATTGTGAAGTAGATCTCTTCTCCCCAGGTGTTATAGGAGGCATTAATGGGAAGGGCCTTCACTACTTTCTGCGCAGTCGGCGTGTTGTTCAACTCACCTTCAACAATAAGATCTCCGACAACAATATGGATTCGCATTCGAATACCTCTTCTTATCCGGTTATATAAAAAGATTTATAGGATTTGACCTTTACCCGGAACCGTGAACCGCCTAACCCAGGAAAAAGTTCGGAGGAGTACTGCAAAGATCCGAGTTTCATTGGATTATTATACAGACTCAAACAAAAGGAGTTAAATTTGTCAAATGAAAAAGCCTTAAGCTTGAAAGCCCATAGGCCTGGGCGCTCATACCCCCAAACCCGGTATTGGTCATCCGTCTAGGGGCAACGCCGGCGTACACAGCACGGGGCATGCCCCGTGCTGTGTAAGGGGTAATCTGGCTTTTTCACGTAATGTCAGATCGGATAATGGGGCTAATAGATAAAGTTTTCATAGAATCAACGGTCTTATTTGCATAATCTATTGGTGAATGGTGAAATAGATGGCACAGGATTTGCTGCTTTTCATTACGGATATTCAATCGGAAGAATCGGTGAATCCATGCAGTTCGCCGGGAAGTACATGAATCAAACCGAATGGAATCCGTTCCTATATTCTCAGAATCTGATAATTCGTGACTCCGCATATCATAGGGTCAGAAAAAACACAAAAATTCATTCAAATTTGACAATTACGTCAAAAAATTGACATTCATATTTGTGATGAAATATGGCGGAAATTAGAAAAGCTGATCCCAAAATAAATACAAACTCATGGATGGCTACCTACACGGATTTGATGATCCTATTGCTTACGTTTTTTGTTTTGCTCCTGAGCCTTGCTACCATCGACAAGAAAAGGAAACGGCTTGCCCTCAATTCCCTGGTCGGTGCATTTGGTTTCAAACCCGGTGCTCATTCAATACTTGGAAAGGAGAAGGGATTGAATATTACCGCCGGTTCAGCCCCTCTTGTTCCGGAGGATATTCAGTTTGAAAGATTGCGGAATGTCGCCTTGAGACATGGGATAAAATCCCATCTGAGCATGACAAAGCAGCTCGATCGGACGGTCATCACATTAGAGAGCAGAGTGCTGTTTGATATGGGATCGGACCAATTGGATCCGGATGGGATGGCGTTCCTTTCAGAACTAGCTGAAATCCTTAAAACGGGGCCCCGTCTCATAGAACTCAGAGGGTACGCGGATTCAGCCGAGGGTGTTTTTCAACCGGAACCTAAAAAATATTCCATGCTCCTGTCATCAAAAAGGGCCATGGTGGTCTTTCACTTTTTCAGGGAAAAAGGCGGTATTCCTGCCAAGAATATGGTGGCTCACGGATTTGGATTGGATACCGAAGGAGCTAAAAACAAAGGAAATAAACACAGATTAAACCGTCAGGTTGAAATCATACTCGATTATAGGGAAAAGATTCCGCGCAGATTAAAGAAACCCAGGAGTCCGGACTCCACGCTTGATTTTAAGGGATTTTTCTTCAAAACCCTAGCGGATATAAACAGGAAATAGCATGAGAAAGG
>CAYTUL010000037.1:0-14775 GCA_964441135.1 uncultured Desulfobacteraceae bacterium
GTTCCACTCCCCATGATACCCCTTAATTGTTTTCATCGAATCCTTCTCCTGTCCTATGGACGATCTGCCCCCTTACTCCTTTCATCCGGTTTCTCCCGATATGCCACACCGTTCGGAAATGCACCGCCTGCCTTTGAATCCATGGCTTCTTTTTCCATCCTCTTCCCTATCAGGGAAAAAGGGATCTGTCCGCCACCCAGTAAAACGTCATGGAACGCCCTTATCCCTAATGGGGGGGAAAACCTTTCACGTAGTTTCAGGATCTCATACAATCCCATGGCATAGCATGACTGATATCCCGGTGTCAGACAAAAACGCCTCACCTGGCGTTGGGCCCTCTTTTTGGAAAAGCCGATGCTTTCGATCTTTTCAACCGCCCTGTCCGGCGTGATCTTTCCGGAATGCAGCTCTATGTCCAGTATCGCCCTCAGGCTGCGCCATAGCTGCCGTTTCAGTCCGATAAGTTCCAGGCCCGGGTCCCTGACATACCCCACTTCATCCAGTAATTGCTCCCCGTAACAGGCCCAGCCTTCATAGTAGAGGGGCGACTCGATCTGGCGGCGGATCGGATTGGAATGATGTATCCGGATATGATCGAGAATATGGTGTCCCGGATAGGTCTCATGGGCGGCCAGATATGGACTATGGGTCACAACAGGCCCTGGATCCGCCATTCCGGGCGTTATAAAAAAACGGCCGGGTTTTCCGAAAGCGCCTGTCGGGGGAGCCTTGTAGGACGCCGTGGCCCTCAGGGATAACAGATAGGAGGGGGTGTGAAGCACGAGGATCTCCTCGCCCGGGGGAAATGAGAGGATATCCCGTGAGGAGAAAAAACGACGGAGGGAATGCACCTCCCTTCTGTATATCCTTAATACCTCCTCCGGGGACACATTCGGAGAAATCTTCACATCCGTGAGTTGTTTCCACGTCTTCCTATCATCTATCTTCATGGCAAGGGTGTTCAGCTTATCCAGTGTCTCCCTGAAGATGAAACGAGCCCTCTCAAGGATCTCTTCAGGGGTTCGGTGATAACTGAGGCTTGTATGGAATATGTCCATGAGCCCCTCTTCTCCAATGGAATGGGAGATACGATATGGTACCTCATGAAGGCCTTTTCTGAATGTTTCCCACCCTTCCAGCGCTTCCACGCGCCTTGCATCCAGATCCCTATCCCCATCCATGTATAAGGAGATGAAGGTCGGAACATCTTCTCGAAAAAAACGTATGGCATCCCATGTCATATCCACGGCGACTTCGAGTGCGACCTGGGAAGAAAAACGGATATTTTCAAGGGCAAGAGCCAAAAAGGCCGGGATCTGGCTGAAAAGATTCGCCAGGTTATCCTTTACCTGATCGTCAGGTAGATCTTCCTGGGTAAGACAATTTTCCATGGAGAAGAGCGGGATTTTGATATAGAGGGTCGGGTCCTTCTGCCAGACTTTCGCCCTATCGAATTCACGGATAAAACTTCTCATGCTCTGTCTTAGAAAGGAACAGTCGATCTCGTCCTCGAGGATATCCGTCTCTTCGGAAGGGATCTTATTTAAAAGGTTTCTCACGTGGTGAATATACTCCTTGATCTTCTCGGGGTGTAGATCATCCAATACCGCTATATGTTGAATCGCGGCCTCTACACGGGGAAGGAAATAAAACTCATCACTGAGGCATTGCTGCGGGAGATTCTTCCCTAGGTAAATAAAATAATCCCGGGCAATAGAACGTGTGGGGTTTCTGTACGGCTCTTTCATACATCCATGGGGTTTACTGTCAACGTGTATATTAGAAAAATGTAAAGAATAGAATTGAATTAGGCAAGAAAAAAAAGTAACGGATTTGACAAAAAATCTTAACTATTTTAAGTAGTAACAATATTTTCAGGGAGGTTGACGAAGGAATATTCCATTTATTATATTCCGGATATCCGGAAAGGGGGAAATAACATGAAGCTTATCCACTACGTAGCAAATGTCTGTATTTTGTTAGGTGCTGCGAGCCTCTTAGGCGCAGTTATTGTGAAATTGTTTCATTTACGGTTTCTTGGCCTCGTTCCTTTTTCCTTCTTTAACTTTGCCAATACATGCCTCCTGCTGGGGATAGCCTTATATTTGCGGGAGATCTTTTTCAGGAGATAAAAAATGATCAGGAGTTTCATGGGTTATATGCCCAAAATAGCCGAAACCGCCTTTATAAGCGAAGCCGCTTATATCATCGGCTACGTGGAGATCGGAGAAAACGTTAGCGTGTGGCCTGGGGCTGTGATCAGGGGTGATTACGGAAAAATTATAATCGGAGAAAATTCCGCCATCGAGGACAACGCCGTTCTCCATTCCGGGTCTCCGAGGGTCGACTTCAGCGATCTCATCATAGGAGACAATGTACACATCGGTCATGGGGCGGTAGTCAACTGTAAAAAAATCGGCAATCATGTACTTATCGGTATCAATGCCACCGTACTCCATGACGCGGAAATCGGCGATTATTGTATCATAGGGGCCGGGTGTGTAGTCAGTCAGGACATGAAGATTCCAGACAGGTCCTTTGTCGTTGGAGTGCCTGCCAAGATCAAAAGGGAAGTCACGGATGATCAGCTCTGGTGGGTAAAACAGGCGCCGAAAGACTATGTGAAAAAGGCGGAGCAGTATAAAATAGAACAGGGCTAAAAATCGAATCGGAGGGCTATGCCAAGCCGGTTATTCCTTCCTGAATAAAGATCGAGATCCAGGTTATCGGGAAGACTACGAAAAAAATCAATTCTTATCTTCCTGTTGTACTTATGGGCGCTGTTCACGGCACTGTATATATTTCCGGCATACCAGCCGGCTTCCAGAAAGGTAATCATCCCTCCAAGCACTTCATGATTCTGATCAAAAGATTCAACAGCCGCCCAGATAAAGAGGCCATTGAGGAGGAGGGCTATAAAACCATCCCTGTACCTGTTGGAATAGGCATGGCCCAATCCGGGGAGAATTCCCGCCATGATACCGGCGGTCGTTGGGTTTTTGTATGGTAAATCCTCCCCCTGAAGCGCTCGCTGGGCAAGATCCATGGAATGGATATATAAGGGACTGCTATTTTCTACCTCAGAAAATGCCTCGGACGCCTCCCGCCATTTGTTTTCCTGTAATCTGGTCCAGCCGAGCCTGTAAAAGGCCTTATCCCTGAATTCCGAACGGGGATAGTCTTCGATAATCTGTTTGAAGTAATGTCCGGCTTCTTCCGACAAACCCTGTCGATAACAGGTTTCACCCATCAGGAAGAGGGCTTTTTCGGCCACCGGTGTGCCAGAATATCTATGGAACAGGTCTGTCAGGGCTTTCCGGGCTTCTTGATACTGTTTCCCTTTCAGGTAACAAAGCCCGATAAGATAACGTGCCTCCGGCGCCTTTTCATCCTCCGGAAAGAAAAACAGGAAACGTTCGAATTCCCCTATCGCCCTGGAGTATTCTCCCTCTACCATATAATGACGCGCGAACCGGAATTGGTCGTCACTATTAATGATAATCTCCTTTGAAAAGACCTGGGAAGGAGCTATTATTAACAGGAGTATAAGAGAAATAGCCGCGATAGCGATCCTATTCATGCTTACCCTTTTCTGTAGGATTGTTGTGAAACCACCAGAAATCATTGTTTTCCAGGGGATCAAAAATCCTCCACTTGCCCCCTGAATATACGATGGGTGAGACATCGGTTTCTTCTTTGCCTTCATGTATAAGCCTGTCAACTGTCATTAACCATCCCATGAAGAATCCGTGTTTTTGGAAGGCCTGGATGCTGTATGTTGAACAGGTGGGTATGCTCGGGCATCTGTCACCGTCTACGGGAGAAATATACTCCCTGTACAGGTGGACCAACAACGAACCCATGTTGGAAGCGGAGTCTTCAGGGGAGGTGGATTGGGATTGATTCAAAGGCTTTGTATCATCCCGTGCCGTGGCGGGCAAACAGTATCCTGCCGTGCCGAACAACAGGATAGAGAAAATAATCAAGCATTTAAGATTAGGGATCATGAAGCCGCTCAACCGATTAACTCTTTCATTATTTTAAGAAAAATTTTATCGTTCATCCTGGGGCCTGTCAAGGGCACCGGCACCCATGAAATCATTGATTGCCTCCCTTATGTCCTGAATACGAAAAGGCTTGACAAGACATGGTATTTTCTTTTGATTCAAAAAAAGCTTCATCTCTTCAGGTACGATTCCATCCACGATATACATGATTCGATTGATTGACTCGGGTTTAAACCGTTTTGTGTATTCATAGACCTGCCGTCCATTCAGATCCGGCATATCCAGGTTACTGAAAATAATGTCATAGGTCCCGGATTGTATCTTCCCCTGGGCCGTGAAGACATCGGTTGCCATGTCTATACTGTGCCCTAATGATACGATCATGTCTTTAAGGAGATTGCATTCCTCTTCCCGGGCGTCCAGGACAAGGATATGGAGACCGTCCGGCCCCTGGTCTTCTGAAGGAACCTTTTGCACCATTTGATTGTCTTCGGCAACGACGGGAATTTCAATGATGAAGCACGCCCCCTCTCCCTCTTCACTGGCCACCAGGATGGTTCCTCCATGATCTTCAATGATTTCATAGCATATGCTCAAACCGAGTCCTGTTCCTTCCCCCCTGCCTTTAGTTGTAAATAGCGGCTCAAAGATCTTCTGAAGATTCTCTTTCGGTATACCCGGTCCTGTGTCACGGAAACTGACGCGTATCATCTTTCCATCACACTCGCTCTTCACAATGATGGTCCCCTTGTCCATGCCCTTTTTCATGGCCTGATGGGCGTTATTAATCATATTGAGAAAGACCTGCTGTAGCCCATAGAAGTCAGCCATTGTATAGGGGATATCTTCCGCTAATTGCTTAACCACTTCGATGCTGTCCATTTTCAGATCACGCTGTTTCAGCTCCAGGGTAGTCTCTATTATGGAATTGATATGGAGACGTTCCCTCTTTGAATCCTTTTTCCTGGAAAAGGCGAGGAGTTTCTCGATAATATTTTTGCAGAGGAGTGCACTCTTTTTTATCTTTTCAAAATAGTCCCGTGTGTCTTCGGGCGGGCATTGAGTCATGAGAGGAATTTCCGCGAATCCCAAAATGGCGGCTAAAGGATTATTCAACTCATGGGCGACACCGGCTATCAGTTTCCCGATCTCTGAAAATTTTTCAGACTGAATCAATTGGGCCTTCACGAACTCGAGCTGTTTGATGGCCTTTTCAGCGCCTAAGTTATTTCTCCGCCGTTCCACCCCTTTACGAATGGCCTTACGTAACTCATGATTTCCGAAGGGCTTATCAAGGTACTCATAGGCACCAAACTTCAATGCCCCCTTTGCGGATTCGACGTCCGAATGGGCCGTAACGATCAATACCTCCGTGGTAGGGTTTAAATGTTTGATAATCTTAAGTGTTTCGATACCCGAAATACCCGGCATTTGCAGATCCAGGGACACGACGTCGAAATCCATGTCGTTCCTTAAAATTTCAATCGCCTTGTTGCCGCTCTCTACCATGGTTACATCATACTCGGATTTGAGTACATGGAAGATCGCCCGGCGAATGTTTGCGTCATCGTCGACTATCAAGATTCGCGGGGCCCTATCCTGGGATTTTGCCATGTTTGCTGCTGGTGGCATGGTGCTTCTCATTTTACCGGAGATAGTAATTCGAGGAACCGGTCCTCCGTTGACAGGGGTTCCTTGTTAAAGCTCTCTTCTGTTTTTTTTGTTTTCTCAATCATATCAGAACCTGCCTTACTCGGCGAAGAATTCAGGACAGTGGGAGTAATCAATACAACCAGTTCGGACTTGCCGGTACCGCTGGTCGATCTTCCGAACAGGGCCCCGATACCAGGAACTCCCCCCAGACATGGGATCATGTCACGCGTTCTGGTTTTTGTATCCTGGATCAAACCACCGATAAATATAGTTTCCCCGTTTTTCGCTGTGAGCCAGGTAGCGACCTCCGTGGAGCTCACTACAGGAATACCTTGCTCGATCCTGGCCGATCGAATACTGGGCCGGACATCGAGCAATATGTTGTCCTCATCGTCGATGAAGGGGGTTATTTGAAGTATCGTTCCGGTATCTATGAATTCAATGGTTTCCGTGGAAACCCCGTCATTGGTGGTCGTCACGGTGTACCCCTGTTGCCCGCCGACCTGGACTTTGGCCGGTTTGCCGTGGATGGCTAAGATCTTGGGGGTCGAGAGGGTATTGATCCTTGTCTTTGACTGGAGCGCGTCCAGGGCAGCCGTGAACTGTTTATCGGTCCCTGCCGCCGTAATAAGATTCGAAAAAATGCCCTTCCCATTGTTAGGAACAGGGGAAACCGGCGTGTTGGTCGGCATTGTTGCGGTACTCAGACCCCCTGTCCCGACCCTCGAATCTCCAAGGATAGCATTCCAATTGACTCCAAAGGACATGTCATCGGTCAGGGTAATTTCCAGGATCTTGGCCTCGATCATCACCTGCTTGGGTATCTGGTCCCACTGGCTGATGATCTTCTCGATTTTTTTTATGTTCTCGGGGGTGTCTTCCGCGATAATGGTCTTGGTGGAATCGTGGATCCTGACGGGACGCATTTCCGGGATAGAATTCAGAATTTCCTGAACCTTGTCTACACCGGCGTATTTGAGCTTAAAAATTTTCATCTGAAGCCGCTCCGCCTGGGGATCCTTGGCCTCTTTGGGTTTGAACACATAATAGAGATTCCCTTTTTTAATAAATGAGAAGCCCCCGGCAAGCGTAATCGCATCCAACGCCTGATCCAGGGTAGAATTATATAGATGAATGGTAATATTACCCTTCACCTCATTTGATGTGACGATATTGATCTCCCGCTCTAAGGCGAGCGCGGAGAGGGCTTCACGGATATCCACGTTGAGGAAGTTGATACTCAACATCTCATCGCCCACCCATTGAACGCCTGTATCGGATTTCGAGGATTCTCTGTGGTCGAAGGTGTTCTCCTTTTGAACATCAGGCATTTCTTCGACAGCCGTTTCCACCGGAGACTCTTCCTCTTCTTCCGGGATCGTTGGTTCTACATCAGGCCCTTCCTCCCGGTTAGTAGACAGACTTTTTTCTGATTCTTCCTGCAGGGTTTCCCTTTCCGGGGTGCTTTGTGGGACCTCCGTGGTTATAAATATGCTTTCATGACCCCACCCCCTTTTACCGTCATCACGTTCGACATAGTACCATCGACCCATTTTTTTCAGGACCGATACGACATCCCCCTCTTTCAGGCCGTACTCAACCGCCGCATCAAATGAAGGCTCTTCCCGTACGCGACCGGATCTTACCCTGGTAACCAGCTTCACGGGCCTTATGATCTCTTTTTTGACGATCTCCGGGTTTGAACCCTGCTGTTCGGTACTATCCGCGACGCCGGGCCCGGTTTCATCGGCACGTACCTGAAAGATAGAAGCGCTCAGAAAGACGAAGAGACATAGGGAGATGAGCCTTTTATTCATTCTTTAGAATCTCCAATCGAATTTTCCGGTCGCCCGAATACAAGATTACGTCCTTTTTGCCTATACGGGCGACCCGATATCCATCTATCCGGTCACCCGGGCGAAGGAACTGATTATCTATTATCGCTATGGAACTCTTCTTTCCGACAATTGTCCCTCGGAGCGTCATGGATGGGGGCGGTTTGATAATTTTTACTTCGGGAGGCGGCGGATCGGCCGCCTTTAAAGGAGAACCCATGGGCATAAAGATGTCCCTTACTACCGCCTGCAGATCGTCCTTAATGGGAGATGGGGAATCCGGAGTATCCTGAAGTACCGCGGGTTTTATCCTGGGAATCTGGAATTGGGCGGGAGCCGCACCGGCTGCCGGAGCTGCCACTCTGCCGGCTTTTATTTTCGGTTTAATAAAGCGGAAATAGGCGCTGATCATAAGTATCAGCGCAAGTCCGAATACAAGATAGATTTTTATCTTCTCACCCTTTTTGGTATCCATTGGCTGAACTCCCAATGCCGCTTGATCCGTCATCCTTCTCATATTTTAGAATACTTGCCGTCAATTCGAGTCTGCATTCCATGCCGGTCGCCGGCCTGTAAATCGTCATTTTTTCCATCACCACCGCCCTCTTCAGCCTTTCAAGGTCGTGAAGAAGGCTATAAATTCTTATAAAAGAACCCTCGCATATCAGATGAATGGGTATCCTGGTAAAGCCATTTTCCTTTGATGAAGGCAGCGGTTCGATGCTTATCAATCCGATCTCGCTCTTTTTTACCAATGCGTCTAATTGCTTTAAAAAAACGCCGATATCCTCTGTCTCGGGAATTCTTTCATAAATACCCTGTAAATTTGCCTGTCTTCTCTCCAGGGCAGTCCTGAGATTACGCAGGTCATTGTCGATTTGAGACAATTCCTTGGATTGTTTTGCTACTGCCTGGTTTTCCTGAACCGCCTGTTTCTGATCCCTGATCCACGAGCTGCCCACCAGGTATACGGCCGTCAGGGTGACGAGGACAACCACCGTAAAACAGATTCGATCAAGAATTTTCATGCTGAGAGTCATACATAATCAACCCGTGGTTTTGCACTCTATCTGAAATTCGATCAGACCCGGAGGCCCTTTCGCCTGCTTTCCCGAACCGGACGGGATCGCCTCTCTGGCGTAAATAAGGGATACCGCCTGGAACAGGGATTCCACGGACAGTTTTTCAATGAAATCTCCTAATTCCTCGCTTTGCCTGGAATAGCCTTTGAGAACCAGGTTTGAAATCTTTTTATCTCCCTTGTCGCCCTCGAGATCCAACTGTATAATCCAGGTTTCATCATTCATAACCTGGGCAAGCCTTGATATGACCCTGGAATAGGCCGGATTCCACAATGCTGTTTCCAGGGCCGATTTCTGTTGATCCAGACTTGCTATTTCGGTCTGGAGCCGGTTGATTTCCTCAATTTTCATTCCTAATTGCCCGCGCAGGACTTCCGGAGATATGGAATGGAGCTTCCCGGCATGGGCGTTATTGGTTTGATACACATGGAATCCGGTGATTGAAGAAATTGAGATGATCAATAATAGCGCCCATAGGCCGATGTGGCGGGACATATTTTGGCGGAACCGGTAATCATCAGGGACCAGATTGATCTCCCTTAAAGCCATTTTACCCTCCGTAATGCCAGGCCAAGGGCTAATCCGAAGGGCGCCCCACCGGACCTGTCGAGCAAGATACTCTCTTCACCCGGCACAAATCCGGTCAGGGGGTTAACGATGTATGTCTGGATATTGATCCTCTTTTCAAAATAATGATCCAATCCGTGAATCATATTGGCCCTGCCATACATGTAGATCCTGTCGACAATCGCTTCGCTTTCTTCTGACCTCAGATAGACGGTCATCTTATGGAACTCATCGATTAATTCTTCAATATAGGGCATAATGATCTGGTATATGGCCCGTCGCATACCGTCGGTTGCCTCGTCCCGGACTGTGTTACTCCCGGCATCATCTTTGGTGCCATAATGGGCGAGCCCGTATTTCGTCAGGAGTATTTCGGTCTTGTTTTCATTATCCCCTAATTCAAAGTTGGCCCGAAGCTTTTCCACAAGATGCTCAAAACCCCATGAGATATGGCGCTCCACGAGAACGCCGTCATGATCAGTTACGCAGATAACGCTCTGCCTGCTGTCAATGTTACACAGGAGAACGGGATTTTTCCGGATTTCGTGCATGTATTGATGAAGGCGTATCAGGGAGGAGACATCGAAATCGACAGCCTCCACGATCATACCGGCCCGCCTGAAGATCCGGAGGTATTGATGGATCTGATTTCTGTTAATCGCGATGATAATCGCCTTATATTGAAAATGATCATCCTGCGAAAATGGAACCAGTGACGGATAATCGATGACGGCCTCCTCGAGGGGAAAGGAGATATACTCCCTGGATTCCCTGAGTATGGCTTCTTCAATCAATTCAGAGTCCTCTATCCGGAAACGCACGGGAAAACTGGAGATATATTTATAGGGGAGATGCAGGAGGACCTTTTTCCCTGAAAATCGCCGGTCCTTCAAGATCCCCTTTAACAGGCCTACACATTCCTCTCCCCCGTCCGCGGTTTCCCTTATATCCCAGGGCCCTTCCAAATAAGCCAATCCCCTTATCACGGGGCCATTATTCGTTTTTTTGAGTTGTGCCGCATAAACATGGTCATCGCTCATATCGATGGCGATCGGATATCTGAATTTCGATTCAAGTGTGATCATTCCGGATAGGTCGTCTCTCATGATTGTCAATAATTTGACGATATTTGTTTATTATTTGTCGTCATTCCCATTCCCTCCCTTTAAGCGGAAATAAACTACTGAGAAAATCCAGTTATTCCGGTCACTTCTGGACTCCTGCTTTTGCGGGAAAGACGTTATTCTTGACTTTTTACGAAGCTATCCATGCTGGTTAAAAGCAAGTCCTGTGCCAGAGGGGTCTGAGATTGGGTTTTTATGTCAACGCTCAGTGAGGTGTTGCTGTGTAAAATCAATTCACGGGCCCGGCGTACCCAAGCACATGAACATCGAAATCCTTATCTTCAATCTTGTTTTCAAAAATCTGGGACTCATCCAGACCGATAAGAGAAAATACACTTGTGGCCCCCATGCCCAGATGGTTGGCATAGGCATACTGATCATCCGAAGACCCGTTCGCGCGGAGGTCCGCTTTTTTGGGAGATGAGCTCCAGTCATTGTTCTCTATATTCACAAAGGCCACGGCGGCGTTTTCAGACGTCTCGGAGGTTATATCCCTGTTGACCCAGGAACCGGTCGTATTCCCGGATACGTCTGCGCTCGGGGACGGCAGCCAGGTCCCCGTATCCGCCATATATCCTGCCAGGCGAATTGTATCGTAAACGTCCGGATAGGAACCGTTGATATAGTATTCAAACATGTTGTTTGAATCCAGGCCCACCATAATATATTGATGAGAGTCGGTCTCCTCCTGACAATAGTAGGTGTAATCCGTATCCCCTTTCCTCCGGATATACAGATTATTGGTTCCCCCATCGTACAGTTCGAGTATCGCAATGGAGTTGCCCGGAACACCGCTGCCCGAAAGGTCTATTGTAACCGGATACCCCGTGGTACTGATGGAAAAGGATGGACGATTGTCGAAAAAGGTGACCTTCTCATCCGTATAGCCCCTGATATAAAATGTGATGTTGGAATTGTCCCTGTAGGCCTGAAAGGTTTTCGCTGAATCCAGTTTGACAAAGGCCATGATCTGGGTCGATTCTTTTATATAGGATCTGAAAGTGTTATTGTCCGTGCTCCCCTTTGCCCTGACCTGTCCCCGGTAAGGGTTGTAGGCGCTTTCATTCACGATTTCCAGGACAGCTCCCGTCGCATCGTCAGGGATATCGCTATCACCGGAAAGGTCCACATCCTGCCATGACCCCACGGCCGGAGAGAAGGTCTTTGAATCGGAGTCCACAAACCACCATATACCCTTCGACGTATCAGGTTTAATATACAGCACATAACTCTGATGGACGACGTGTTCCCCGAGGATACCCACGGCGGCAACGGTGGCAAAAGTCGTGTTCGTGTGCCTCCGGACCTTATAGCCGTAGCGCCCTCCGGCCAGGGAGTGCATGAAGTATGTATCCTGGGCGGCCGGGAAATCGCTCTCGTGGATAAGCCGCCACAGGGCGTGATTGGCCGCGCTCTCGGCGAGATACTGGGCCTGGATGCCGTCTCCCCAGGTCACGGTCGCAGAGGTCCCGATGCTGGCCTTTTGTAGAAAGGCTAAGGAGAGAGAACTGATGATTGCCATAAGAAACAGGATAGTCAGATAGGCCATGCCGGCCTGGGAGGGCATTCTCATATCCTTCACCTCACCCGCTTTCCTGTTTTTTGAAGGGCATTTCTCGGGCAGACATATTCGGAAAAGCTGACGTTCTCCCCCTGTTCATTGGTGAGGGTGAGGGTTATGAGGATGCGTTCCGGTGCCTCCCAGGAAACCTGGAAAGAGGAAACACGGCTTGACAGGTTCAGGGTCTGGCCATTATAGGTTAGCCATTCCGTGAGGGTCCCGGCTCCACCATCAAAGAGATAGACAACGGCGTTAAGGGGATCTTCCTCAAAAGAGCCGTCCTCATCATCGTCCTTGGCATTGCCTTCGTCCACGGACCCGTCCCCATCGTCATCCATCCCTTTAATGCCGGGAGCCGAATCGTTGGTAATGTCATTGGTGAAATCCTCGTCAAGGTTCCCGTCCTCGTCGTCGTCTATGCCGTCCAGAGGATCTTCATCATTCAGCCCGTCTTCGTCATCATCGACGGTACCCCCATCGTCAATCGACTCGTCCCCATCGTCGTCTACAAGCCCGATCCCGCTACTACTATCTCCGTTCATATCGGAGCCCGGGTCTTCGTCGATTTTAGGGAAAAGGGGGTCCCCGAAATAATAGTCATCGTCATCGTTGACCGTTCCCGAAAAGGCGAGGATGTCCCTCGTGGGATTATGGGCATTGGGGATGAGAAGGTAGGTGCATTGCCTGACCCCGCCTGTGATCCTCTCCAGGATCATGAGACCTTCTTGATAGAGATCCGTCCTGGTACCGGCCCGGTCCTGGGCCTGGAGCGCGGAGGAAAGAAGGGACATGGCGGCTCCCGCGATCAATCCCATAATGGCAATAGCCATAAGCAGTTCAATAAGGGTGAGACCCCTTTCCTGGGTAACCTTCATATCTTTCCTGTTTTCCCCTGATTATCCACTAAGATCATGGAAAGGGTCCTGCCGGTGAGACCTTCAACAGAAATATCCACCTGCTTCGCGTCCGGGTCCGGGGTGAGATCGCCGTCCATATCCACGAGGGTTACGGTCCAGGTTATGGTGAAGTCGCGGCCGTTGACACTAACCACTTCCGATCCGGGTGCTACCTGGTCGAAGCTCCTGCTGATGATCTCTTCCATCCTTCCCCGGAGCCGGCTGTCGAGCAGCACGCGGTCGGCCTGCTCGTCGAAGGACCGCATGCCCGAGATATAGAGGCCGGATGTCCCGTAGGCGATCAGCCCCAGGAGGACTACGGAAAGTAACACCTCGATCAGCGTAAAACCCCCGGTAGCTCTTATTCTGTCCATCAATGGGAAATCCCTGTTTCTTGTGATCTCTTTCTATTCGCTCGCCGTCACTTTCCCGGTGACCGGGTCCAGGGTCAACTGGATCCCGTTCATGCCCGAGGATAGCGAGACACTGCCGCCTGATGAGGGGGAACCCGGGGCGTCGAATATTACGAAATCCTCGGCGCCGAAGATGGCCGAGACAATATCGACATTTTTGAAACGGTCTTCATTGGAAAAGCTGATATAGTAATCGGTGCCCGGATTTCGGGGAAATTCCATGGTCTTAAAGCTCCCACCTTCCACATCGCTTTCGTTCAGTTCACTTCCCCCGTCCATGAGGTCTACATCGGGGCTGAAACGTTCTAATAAAATCGTGTTAGCGGTTTCATCTATCGTAACCCGGGTCTTTCCCCCTGAGGTCATGGCCACGGACTGGGCGAATTCCAGCGCCACCATGACCTCGTCGGCGGCCCCGGATAGACGGGATCGATCAAGGGCCCTGTTCAAAGTCGGAAGACCGATGGTCGCCATAATACTGAGAATCAATACGACAGTAAGGACTTCAATCATGGTAAAGCCCCTCTCCAGCCGGTTGGGACTCCCCGGCCGGCCTGCAACCTTTTTTATTGGAGCTGACATACATCCCTTGCAATGATCATTATTTGTATCCATCCGGAGACAGTCCATTTCCAGATACCCATCATTCGTCACATTTTCGTCACTCCCGCGAAGCCTGTCCTCGACTTGATCGGGGAGCGGGAGTCCTGTGTTATTCGAGACGGCTGGATTCCCGCCGCAGTTTATCCCGCACTTGATGCGGGACGGGAATGACAAAAAAAGGGTAAAAGGCCTTTTACACGGCCGTTACTTATAAATCGGAAAGATCGCAGGAAGACTTAAACAATTACGTCATACAGGACCCGATTCGCGTCTATCCATCTATCCATGAAGCAAACATATCTGGGAGGATGAAGGCTGTAGGCGGAAGGTTGAAGGCAATAGGCTCAAGGCTGAAGGCGAACGGCTTCATGGACAACGGCGTAGAGGACACGTAACCACACCCCGAATATGTTTTCATGTCTTTTAATAATCATCGTGATCCGTACTGTCATTGGCGATCAGGACACCCGTTTTAACGTAAAATTTCCAGCCCGTACCATCGTCGGGAACCGCGGTTCTTGTCGTCACGTTCGTTGTGGTAATGTCACAGGTTACCGCTTTCTTGGAATTGTAGGGATTATTGGGCAGACCATCCCTGAGATAGGGGCCCAGGGTATATTCCGTGGTTCCGGAATTAAAGGATGTTTCACCATCCGCATTTGAATACTGGGTCAACTGGGCTGTGAAGGCATTCGCGGCCTCGCCTGCGTCCTCCAGTATGGTTGTCCCGTCGTCCTCATCGTACAGCCCGGGATACCTGTTTCCATGCTGGTAATAATAGAGCTCTATGGCACTTCTGACGTTACTCAGGTTGGTCTTCAGGGCATTCAACTTTGCGTCATCGCTGGAAACAGTGATTTGAGGGATAATGATAGTTGCAAGGATCCCTAACAGGATGACCACGATAAGGATCTCAATCAGGGTGAATCCCTTGTCTCCCTGAAATCTATGATAAACAGGTTTCATCTCTTGTCTCCTTTTTCCTCCTGTGACCATTACTGAAACGACTGTTTCCTGATGACCAGGAAATGAGC
>CAYTUL010000038.1:0-14756 GCA_964441135.1 uncultured Desulfobacteraceae bacterium
AGATCTCCGAGCACCCTTCTGTATTAACCATCTTTCAAAAGGCTAAAATGTTACGAACCCTCGAATCCTCGACCCCTTGCTTTCAATATATGAGGATAAGAGACACATATGTCCCAAACCGAATAGGATTATGAAAATTTATAAGAAATATAAAGAGGAGTTATGCCTGTTGAGCTTTTATTGGAGATCGGGACTGAAGAGATCCCTTCGAATTATCTTGAACAAGCTTCCAATGAATTAAAGGTGATCACGGAGAGATATTTAAAAGATAACCGGATCCGCTTTTCGGAGAAGCTTTCCACCTATTACACTCCCAGGAGATTGGTGGTCGTGGGTGAGGGAATTGATGAAAGACAGGAGGATTTATTTCAGGAGATAACAGGACCCCCTAAAAGGGCCGCCTATGATGAGGAAGGAAATCCCACCAGGGCCGCCACTGGATTCGCTAAAAAGTATGGAATGACGGTCGATGATCTCCGGTGCATGGAAACCCCGAAGGGTGAATATCTCTTTTTCAGACGCGAAATTCCCGGTCGTCCCTCGATGGGGGTTCTGGCAGAGGTCCTACCCCAATTGATAGCAGAGATACCGTGGCCCAAATCCATGAGGTGGAGCAATATCGGATTTTCCTTTGTAAGGCCCATTCACTGGATTCTGGCATTATTAGGTGGCCAGGTGATCCAATTTGAGCTGGCCGGTGTCCGAAGCGGGAGAGAGACCCGGGGACACAGATTCATGGCGCCGGAGACAATAGAGATACAGGATTTTCGGAACTACATGCAGGAAATGAAAAGATGTTACGTGATGATAGATCAGGTAGAAAGGAGAAAGGAGATTGAAAGGGAGGTCACGAATAAGGCGAGGGAGGTGAATGGAATCCCTGTTCATGATCCCGAACTGGTACATACCGTGGCCAACCTGGTAGAGTTTCCTTCAGTTCTATGGGGCAGTTTTGACGAGGCTTTCCTGAATTTGCCGGCTCCGGTCCTGATAACCGCCATGAGGGAGCACCAGAAATATTTCGCGGTCAAGGATAAAAAGGGCAGGTTGATCAATCATTTTATTGCGGTCAACAATACGATGGGAAGAGATGAATCCGTTGTTCAAAAGGGACATGAGAGGGTTCTCAGGGCCAGATTATCGGACGCGGTTTTCTTTTACAATGAGGACCGGAAAAGGCCCCTCGAAGACAGATTAAATGACCTGAAGGGAGTGATTTATCAGGCCGAATTAGGCACCTCCTTTGACAAGGTAGAGCGTTTTACCCGCCTGGCCTTGTACCTTGCCGAGAGGGTCGTGCCTGAAAAGAAAGAGGATATAAAACTCGCCGCGAAACTAAGTAAATGTGATCTTGTAACCGAGCTGGTAACAGAATTTCCAATCCTTCAGGGAATCATGGGCATGGAATACGCCAGGTTAGACGGTCACCCCGAGGAAGTTTGTCTGGCAATTAAAGAACACTACCTTCCGGTCAGGGCGGGGGACAGCCTTCCTTCATCCATTGCCGGTACAATCGTCGGCCTGGCAGACAGGATGGATACGATAACAGGATGTTTTGCCATAGGCCTTGAACCTACAGGGGCCGCGGATCCATTTGCCCTTCGCAGGCATGCCCTTGCTGTTATTCGGATCCTAGAGGATAAAAAATGGGAACTTTCATTGAAGGAATTCATTCGGGAATCTTTAAAAATAACCGGTGAAAAGATCGATTTCGACGCGGATCCTGTTTTCGATCGTGTACGGAGTTTTTTCAGGGAGCGGTATAAAAACAGGGTGCTAACCGCCGGATATGACTCCGATCTTGTTGAGGCTATATTGTCAGCGAATTTTGATAAAATAGATGAGCTTCCCATGAGAATAGAACAACTCAGGAGATTCATGACCGAATTCAATGAATTTGAAGCCATTGCCCTCACATTTAAACGGGTCTCAAATATTTTAAAAAATCAGCCGGTAGTATATACCGTGGATCAGGATATGTTCGAGGATCATTGTGAAACCGCTTTATGGGAGGCCTATCAGGGCCTTAAGGACGAGATCAATATCTTGACAGGCAACGGGAAATATTTCGAAGCCATGGGCCGGATTGCAGAATTGCGGAAGCCGGTTGATGCATTTTTCGACGGCGTCGAAATCCTGACCAAGGAAAGTACCATGTTGAGAAATAACCGTCTGGCTATTTTACATAACCTGGGCCGCCTTTTTCTAAGTCTCGCCGATTTTTCCAAATTTTCCATTTAGACGTTATTTATCCACCCGCTCTATTAGTAAAAATTGAAAATGTTCTATCATTGGTTCTTCCGGTTTCCCTTCTTTTCCTTCCGGGAAGAGAAAAAATCCAAATGATCCTGTCGATCCTGTCTGAAAATTTGCCATGAATTTGAAGCTGGATTATAATTAGTGCTCATCCATAAACCATCGTTTCTGGATGGAAACTAATTAAGGTTTCTTGATCAGCAGGTATAGCTCCCCTTCGTGCTTCATATGGCCCGCGGCGATTTCGGCATAGTGATCGTTGCCCCAAAAAATATCCGCCCTCCCGGCGCCTTTGATGGCTCCGCCGGTGTCCTGATTCAGGACAAAACGGGAAAACTTCGTCCACCTCTCAATTTCACCTTCGCCATTCAGAACAGGTTTTTTACTGGAGATAAAACACAGGGCGCCCTTCGGAAAAAGCCTGGAATTAAGAGCAATGGATCTTCCCGGGGTCAGGGGCACATTAATGTTTCCAAGAGGGCCTTTTTTCAGGACACGGAAAAAAACATAGGAGGGATTGTAATTCAGCACGTCATCAGTGATCTCCGGATGGTGATGTAGATAATCTCGAATGCTCTGCATCGACATCTCCTCCCTTTCCAGGTAGCCCTTTTCCAGCATATACCATCCAATGCTCTGATAGGGTCTACCGTTCGAGGCCATATACCCCACTAACATGATTTTTCCATCCTGCAATCTCAGGCGGCCGGAGCCCTGAATGTGGAGAAAAGCAACATCAACGGGGTCCTTTAACCAGGCAATTTCCAGACCCTTTCCACGCAGGGTCTTTTCAAATTCTATCTGTTTTCTGGAATAATAGGGATAGACATTCTTTCCTTCGATCCTCCCGATAATGGTTTCATTTTTATATTTCTTATTGAAAAGGGATAGATCGATCTTGATCAGGTTGTCCGGCATCTGATATATGGGGTATTTAAACTTTTCGTCAGGGACAAGACTTGCCTCGAATGTAGGCTCAAAATAACCCGTAAAGAGAACATGCCTGTTGTCTGTCCGGCCGGCGGCCCTGTAAATGATAAAACGCTTTTTTATCTTCCTGTTTAAATCTTTTGGATCGGTGGACTCTGAAATAAGCCGTAAAAATGTTTCCTGGGTGTCACGCACCGTCCGGCAGGTAAATTCTTGAGTGCCATAAATAAATCGGTACCCCGGGTCCAGTCTATTTAAATATTCCAGGTTATTCCGTATGGCCGAAACAAGAGAAGGAAGATCCATATCATCGTGAAATTTAGGATAGAATACCCTGACTCTCATGAGGGCCTGTTGGGGTGTGACCGCTTCTTTTCTAAGGGTGGGATAGCATCCGGTCAAAATAAAAATATTTATCACAAATAAGCATATTAACAGGCTCTTGATAGTCAAAACTATGTTGAATCTTATTCTTTTCATGATTTTTTGTTCCGGAACGGGAAAGTGAATATCAGGGTTTTTTTTATTTATTTAATCAAACCCTCCGGTAATTGTTGAACTTTTCAATATTTTATAATATATGGGAATACACTTCGAGACAAGAGAAAAGCGAACGCATTGAACGTGTCGGAATCTATATAATTTTTGGACTTTATGTGGCGTATTTACCACACTTATGGGCTGGCCGGGACCATTCATGCCAGGCCGTTAATGGATAAATATTCACTTATACTAATTATATCAGATAGTTAATTATTATTCATGCACCCGTCCACTAATTTGGCATTACTTTTGCAAACATTCATAACTATTTGATTTAAATCCACAATGGGGGTTGAGCGTGGGATACAGGCAGAGGACGGTTCGGGACAATATAAGTTGTACGGGTATCGGACTTCATTCAGGAAAAAGAGTCGGATTGACAATAAAACCGGCTCCGCCCGATAGTGGAATAAAATTTGTAAGGAAGGATCTACCCAATCACTGCATGATCAAGGCCAAATATGAAAATGTTATCAGCACCCATATGTCCACATCTATCGGCATGAACGGGACCCGTGTTTCAACGGTTGAGCATTTAATGGCCGCCTTTTTCGGATTTGGTATTGACAACGCGAGGGTGGAGATAGACGGACCGGAGGTTCCAATAATGGATGGAAGCTCCGCTCCATTTATCTTCCTCCTTAAAAGCGTAGGCATAAAGGAGCAGCAGAAACCAAAACGGTTTATCGTTATAAAAAAGAGTCTTCAGATTAATGAAGGTCACCGGCATATCCGGATAAGCCCTTCAAAGGAGCTCAGAATCTCCTATACCGTTGATTTCCAGCATCCCTTGATAACAAACCAAGGATATGATCTCTATTTTTCCGGCAGGACATTTATCAACGAGATAAGCAAGGCGCGTACTTTTGGTTTCCTGAAAGACAGCGAGATAATAAGGGAAGCCGGACTGGCAAAGGGTGTATCTTTGGACAATACCATCGTAATGGATGACTTCAGGGTGCTCAATGAGGACGGGCTCCGATACAAGGATGAGTTTGTGAGGCATAAGATCCTGGATTTTATAGGTGACCTTGCTATTATCGGCTCTCCGATTATAGGGCATTTTGAGGTATATAAATCCGGCCATTCACTCAACCAGACTATGTTGAAAAAACTGATCAACAGCAAGAGATACTGGAAGAGAATCACTCTCGAAAAACCTGAAGAAGATTCTCTGGATAGCGTGAAAATTCCCGTTTTCGGACCCCTGGAGCAGGTTCCCGTATAGGGGTCATCCTCAACCTGAATCACTCGTGAATTCATCAATCCAATAAATATTGCATTTCGGTTCTCTCTCGGCTATCATAATCCATTGAAATACCTATCGCTTTCGTGTCGCCAAAAGGTCCAAAAGGAAACTTTTTACGCGAATGCCATTTTCATCCATAATCCTTTGGATTATAAAGGGATGAAAGAATGGTCGGCGGATGTAGGGAACAGGATATTTTTCTCATTTGAATCACAGTTAAAAAGATGACGAATTATTTACAGACAGAGAGTCAGGATCGAATCAGACAGCGAAGAGAACGCATCATCATAGCTTGTCTTATTATCGTTGTGTTTCTTCTGTCCTATCTCGGAATGAAGGTCTTCGATCTTGGGCTCGATCTTCCCATATCAAGCAGTATCCTCGTTTTCGCCCTTATAAATATTAATGTGATACTTCTCTTGGCACTGCTTTTTTTGACCATGAGAAATCTGGTCAAGCTTCTTTTTGAGAGGAAAAAAAAGATTATGGGGGCAAGACTCAGGACCAAACTGGTCCTGGCCTTCATTACCCTGTCCCTCCTGCCGACAATGATCCTTTTCTTTGTCTCGGTTCAATTTATCTCAAACTCAATTGAGTACTGGTATAACCTACCAATTGAGAGATCTCTGAAGAACTCCATTGAAGTCGGACAGGATTATCAAAACCAGTTGACAGAGGAGATAATCTCTTTTGGCAATAATCTCAATCGGCTGATAACATATCAGGGCTACACCCTGATAGCCAAAAACGATGAACTTGAGAAATTTATCAGTGAAAAACGTATAGAATATAACCTCTCATTGATAGAGATATTTTCGAGTAAGTTGGAGTCACGAGTCATCTCAAAAGATGAAAGCATCGATCTTAGCCCCTTCCAGGGTCCAGACGAAAAAATGTTAAGAGAGAGCTTTGAAAAGGGCACAGAGATAAAAGATATTCAAACTTCAAAACGTGGTAATCTGATAAGAGTGGTGCTTCCGGTGTTTTCGCAAACGGAATCAAAGGCCGTGGTAAACCTCATCATGCTGGGAAAGTTCATTCCCGGAATCGTTGTAAATCGACTCCAGGGTGTATCAAGAGGACTTGAGGAGTACAACCAGTTCAAAATGCTGAAGACACCTATAAAAACGAGTCACATGATTACGTTATCTATTGTCACCTTATTAATTATTTTTGCCTCTGTCTGGTTTGGCTTCTATCTATCAAAAGGAATAACCATTCCGATCCAGGAGTTAGCAGAAGGAACCGAAAGGATCGCGACCGGTAATTATGATTTTTTCATTGATCTTGAGGCGCCGGATGAGATCGGGGTGCTTGTAAACTCTTTTAATCGAATGACCCTTGACCTAAAAAACAGTAAAAAGCAGTTGGAGGAAGCCAACGAGGAGTTATTGCGGAGTAATGTTGAAATAGAACAAAGACGTCTTTATATGGAGATCGTCCTTGCCAATGTCGCCGCGGGTGTAGTCTCCGCTAACATGGAGGGCAGAATCCTGACTATCAATAAATCAGCCGAACATATGCTGAATATAAAGGCGGACAAAATTATCGGCAAGAACTATAAGAATATCATGGGAAACGATCTGGTCAAGGTCATAAACAGCTTTCTCGAGGATAGGAGCCTCCTCCGGAAGGGCTTCATGCAGAAACAGATAAGCCTCCCGATAGAGAATAAGAACTTGACCTTGCTCGTTTCTATTAATATGCTGCGCGATGACCAGCAGAAATATTCTGGACTGGTGGCTGTTTTCGAGGATGTCAGTGAGATCGAGAAGGCCCAGAGGGCGGCCGCGTGGCGGGAGGTTGCCAGGCGAATAGCCCATGAAGTTAAAAATCCTCTCACTCCCATCCAGCTCTCAGCACAACGGCTGAAGAAGAGATACGGGCAAAAAATCGGGAAGGAAGAAGGGACAATCTTCGAAGAATGCACAAACATGATAATCAATCAGGCCGAAGGTTTAAAACGGCTCGTTAACGAATTTTCCAGCTATGCCCGGATGCCTACCTCAAATCCCGTCCCTGATGATATAAGCCGGATCATCCGGGAGGCGGTAAGCCTTTTTCAGGAGACGCAGAACAATGTAAAGGTAATCTTCCGCGACACAGACGGGATCCCCATATTGAGGGTAGACAGGGAACAGATGAAAAGGGTGATGATTAATCTCCTGGATAACGCGATTGCAGCCATAGACGATGCAGGAGAAGTAGTTATAAACCTTACATATGATGAAAAGATGGAGATGGTGAGAATAGAGGTCACGGACAATGGAAAAGGGATTTCTCAAAGCCACAAGATGAGACTTTTTGAACCCTATTTTTCAACAAAAAAGCATGGGACCGGCTTGGGTCTCGCCATCGTGAACACGATTATCCGTGATCATAAGGGGTTTATCGATGTCCAGGATAATATCCCTAACGGCACGAAGTTTATAATAGAACTGCCCGTAACTGTTTGACGGTGAATAGATGTGGTTTTATTCCTATATCATTTTGCCTGGACCCTGATACTGATCCTTATCCTACCGCTGATTCCATTCACGGCGGGTGGGCGGCTTTATGACAGACTCGGCCTGTCGATCCCCCATACCACGGCCAGAAGAAAAAGAATCTGGATTCATGCCCTGTCCGTAGGAGAGGTCATCTCCGCCCTGCCCCTTATCATGTGTATCAAAAAGCGATATCCCTCGCGGGCCATCGCCTTTACTGTGAAGACCTCCCAGGGAATGGAGGTCGCCCGGGACAAACTGCCCCATGGGGTGGATGCTCTTTTTCCCATGCCCCTTGATTCCTGGTGGTCGGTCAGAAGAATCGTTCGCCATATCGGCCCATGCATTCTCATACTCGTGGAGACGGACATCTGGCCGGGCCTGATCTCTTATCTTCAAAAGAGGGGGATCAAGGTTATCCTTGTAAACGGACGCATCTCGCCCAGGACCTTCAAGTCATATCGAAGATACAGGTTTTTCATTAGACGAATCCTGAGTTCTATAGAGATATTTCTGATGCAGACCGATCTTGACCGGAAGAGACTCCGTAAAATAGGACTGCCGGAAGGTAAGGTTAAGACCGTGGGAAACATGAAGTTTGACCGGGTCTGGCGCCCCATGGACGAAAAGGAACGTAATTCCTGGTTTGATACCCTGCATTTGGGACGGGAGAACCGGATATGGGTGGCAGGGAGCACGCATGAAGGCGAAGAAGAAATCCTTCTGGATACGTATAAACGACTGACAGAGCCCTTTCCCGATCTCCGCCTTGTCATCGCACCCAGACAACTGGCGCGCGTGAAGGATATCTTACGGTTATGCCGTCATAACGACCTCATGACCATGAGAAGGACCGATTCGGAGGGAGATGGAAGCCGCCCCTTTCAGGTCCTGATCTTAGATACCATGGGGGAGTTGGATCGGATCTATGGACTCGCCCATATAAGCTTTGTGGGGGGAAGCATGGTGCCAGTGGGGGGGCATAATCTGTTGGAACCGGCAAGCTTCGGATGTCCTGTCCTGTTTGGACCGCATACCCACAACTTCATTCAGATGGCCCGGCTTCTCATAGAAGCCGGGGGCGGGATTCGGGTAAGAGACGCGGATGATCTTTATTCTTCAATCAAAGAGTTGCTCTCGGACCCGGGGAGAATGGAAAGGATGGCTTTAAGGGCGAAAGGGTTTGTGGAAAACAACCGGGGCGCAGTTGAGCGTGTAATGGAGTATATTGGTGAGTACATGGATGCTTCATAGGGAGTCGATTATCCGGGGACGGCCGGGGTGGAATGTGCCGGCTCTTTTCCTGACTCCATTATCTTTCGTCTATGGGCTGATAATCAGGCTCTGGCTGATGAGTCACAGGGGAAAACCAAAAAGAATCATTCCCGGGTTTGTACTAAGCATAGGCAACCTGACGGTGGGGGGGACCGGCAAGACCCCCGCAGCCTGCATGCTGGCTGAATGGGGGCTCGATGAAGGGTATAAGACCGCGATACTGTCCCGGGGCTATGGTGGAAGTTACAGGTCGAAGGTATTTGTATTATCAGACGGATACGAGATACACACCGGTCCGGAGGAGGCGGGTGATGAGCCCTTTCTTTTGGCCCGAAGACTGAGGGGGGTTCCCGTGGTCGTCTCGAAAAACCGCTACCTGGCGGGGTTGACGGCCCATAAAAGGTTTAAGTCCCGCTTGATGATCCTCGATGACGGTTTTCAGCATATAAAATGTCACAGAGATCTCGATATCGTTTTGATGGATGCCTCAAGACCCATTGGAAACGGACATCTTCTGCCATTGGGTCCCCTCAGGGAACCTGTCAAACAATTGAGAAGGGCCGATGTCATCCTATTGACGGGACCCGATAAGAACGGGAAAGAAGATAGCTTTCCCGGAACCTTAGGGAAGATAATAGGGGATAAGCCCGTGTTCAGGGCCGATCGGATCCCGGAAGAAATCGTCTTTCCCTTCAAGAAGACGGCTGTTGAGCCCGGTTTTATAAAGGGTAGGCGTGTTGTGGCCTTTGCGGGCATTGCCGGCCCCGATTCTTTCAGGCTTTCTCTCCTTCAATTAGGTGCGGATGTGGTTTTTTTCAAGAGTTTCAGCGATCACCACCCCTTTCATCCCCATGAGATTCACAATTTGCGTGTGGTAAAAGAGAAGACGAAGGCCGATTTTCTAATAACCACGGAAAAGGACTGGGTTCGATTGGAAGGCATCCTATCGGATGACCCTGAGCTGGCATACCTGACCATTCGATTCGCCCTGCTGTCCGAGAAGGAACGGTTTTTCAATTTGATCCGTGAACGAATCAGGGAGAAGAAGGATTCTTAGACTATGATTTATAGGATGATTTCTATCGCCGTCCTGCTGATGTCTCGTATCCCTCTGCCCCTTGGCCGTTTCATGGGAAAGATGTTAGGGATCGCCTTTTCCCTTTTTCCCATGAGAAGAACAAGGGCCTCTCTTGACAATATTCAAAAAAGCCTTGGCAGGACCCTGGGGTTGAAGGAGGCAAAAAGCCTGAACCGAAGGGTGCTGCTTCATTTTGCACAGGTGCTCTTTGAAGTGCCGCATATCCTGAAAATGAATAACAGGAATCTGGAGAAGTATGTGACCTTCCTGCATGAAGAGAATTTCCATAACGCTCTAAGGAAGGGAAGAGGGGCCTTCCTCCTGACCGGGCATTTTGGAAACTGGGAAATCATGTCCGCCGCGATCTCACTCCGTTTCGGCAGCCTTTCCGTTGTGGCAAGACCCTTCGATTTCAGGCCGCTGGACAGGGTCATGAACAATCTTCGAACCCGATTCGGAGCGGAGATCATACCGAAACAGAAGGCAATGAGAAGTCTGCTGAACAGGATCCGGCAGAAGAGGGTGGTGGGTATCCTGCTGGATCAGAATGTGGACTGGTACGCCGGGGTCTTTGTTAAATTTTTGGGGAGATGGGCGTGTACAAATAAGGGATTGACCCTGTTAGCCTTGAAGACCGGGGCGCCGGTTATTCCGACTTTTTCCGTGAGGGACGCGGATGGAAGATACCGAATTATCTTTGAAAAGGAGATACCGTTGGTCCGGACGGGGGATAAGACAAGGGATGTGGAGGAAAACACCACGCTTTTTACGAGGGCTATTGAAACATATATTCGACGATATCCGGAACAGTGGCTGTGGTTTCACATGCGATGGAAGACTCGCCCCTACTGTGTGCTTCCTGAACCGGGGGATCATTGAATGGACAGGGATCGCCTGGGAAGATCCTGGCGAGTTGTCATAAACGGGTGTCCGGATTTTTAATGATTAAATCGAGTCCATATGCTAAGGAACGCATGAATGAAAGAATATGGGGAAAGGGAAAAGAGATGGCGTTCGGCACAGATCCGGGAGGACGCCTTCTGGCAGCGCGACAGGGTCATTGAATCCCAGATGGATCGGGTTGTCTCCCGGTACGGCCCGGTTGTCGAAAGATTATCGGAAAACCTGGATCCGGACTCGCGTATTCTTGATGTGGGCTGCGGTCCAACCTGTACGGCCCGGTTGTTTACCCGGGGGCAGAAGATCTATCTGGATCCTCTTTTGGACTCCTATGTGAAGACCTATGGCGACAGGTTTCCACAGGGGGATAAGATTCGCGCCGTTGCCGAGAATATGCCCCTTCGAGATAATTCCTTTGACCTGGTAATCTGTGTCAATGCCCTGGATCATATGATCGATCCGGTCGTGGTTCTGAAAGAGATGGGCCGTGTTTTACGTGAAGGCGGTATCCTTGTGCTCGGCAACTTTCTTCATCCGCCCAAAATAGCCGCCGTCAGAAAGTTTATTGAGAAATGGATGCCCGCGTTCAGAGAGGACGCCCATCCCTATTCCTACACATTGAAAAGCATGAAAGAGCTCCTGAGCCGATTCTTTGATATCCGGCAGGAGATCAGGGTGTACAGGAAGGATTCGGCGTTATTCCCGTCGATTCACAGGGAAGACTGGATTTTCATTTGCAATAAAGGGAAACATATTGGCTTTCGCCCCGTGAAAGAGATTGCTGAGTACCCGAGCTTTTGAAAAGGACTAAATAGTTATCGTTTATGAAGAATAGTAAAAACCATAGGCCAATTGATAAATCGAATATACGCCGCGTGCTGGTACGTGCCACAAACTGGATCGGCGACACGGTTATCAGCCTTCCGGCCCTGGAGGCCGTGAGGGAGAATTTTCCAGAAAGTGAAATTGTGGTATTAGCCCGTCCCTGGGTTATTCCCCTGATCGAACACCATCCTGCCGTGGATCGGATCATCCTTCTGAAGAAGGGAAGGCCTCTCTCCGGATTCATAGAGCTTATAAGGGTCGCGAGACTCCTTAGAAAGAAGAAATTCGACATGGCTATCCTTTTTCAGAATGCCTTTGAGGCCGCCCTGCTAACCTATATGGGCGGCGTAAAAAACAGAATAGGTTATAACCTAGACTGGAGAGGCCTTTTATTGACCCACAGCATCCGGAGAGACGATCCTATCCTGAAGGAACACCAGGTGGAGTATTATCTCTCCATCCTGAGGAGTATGGGCTGGAATTCAAAAACCGGATATCCCCGGTTATGGATTGGAAAAAGAGACTCGGAAGCCGCGGAATCCCTCCTCCTGTCCGGAGGAATCGGGAAGGAAGAGGAAATTATCGGTCTGAGCCCGGGCGCCGCGTATGGCCCCGCAAAAAGGTGGCCGGCCGAAAGGTTTGCCCTTGTCGGTGACTGGGCCTCGGAGAGATGGGGTTCAAAGGTCCTATTGATCGGCGGTCCCGGTGAAAATAGGGTCTGCAGGGCATTGGCCGGCGCCATGAAATACTCCCCGGTAAATCTGTGCGGCAAGACTACACTGGGACAGGCAATGGCAATCATCAAGAGGTGCGATTTTTTCATAACCAATGATTCCGGTCTCATGCATGTGGCCGCGGCGCTCGATGTGCCGATGATCGCAATCTTTGGTTCAACTGATCCCATTGCGACAGGCCCTATAAGTCAGAGGGCCAGGGTTGTCCGGAAAAAAGCGGATTGCGCGCCCTGTCTGAAAAAGGAATGTCCTTCTGATTTTCGATGTATGCTGAGCATAACACCGGAGGATGTCTGGGAAGAGCTAACCATGTTGAAGGAGGAGACGGGATGAAAAGTCCGGCGGTTTTTATGGACCGGGATGGGACCATTAATGAACAGAGGGGATATATCAACCATCCGAGCAGATTCGTTCTTCTTCCCGGCGTGGCCGAGGCTATAAGATTATTGAATGAAAATCGTTTTTTAACGATTATAACATCCAATCAGTCGGGCGTCGCCCGGGGCTATTTCCCGCTAAAACTGGTGGATATCGTGCATAAGGGTTTGCGGTCATCCCTTAAGAAAAAGGGGGCCAAAATAGACGGGATATTTTTTTGTCCCCATTACCCTAAGGGCTCCCTGCCCGAATACTGTTTTGAGTGCGATTGCAGAAAACCCAAGACGGGACTTATTGACCAGGCGCGTGCCCTTTTCGATATCGATATGGAGAAATCCTATGTCATAGGGGATCGTCATACCGACATTGAATTTGCCCATAACGCCCATTTAGAGGGGATACTGGTTAAGACCGGATATGGTCTTGGAGAGATCGAATATGTTTTGCCCCGGGTCTCCCTGAAACCCGTGTATATTGCCGCTGACCTTCTCGACGCGGTTCGCTGGATCCTAAACAGGGAAAGGGTAAAGGAGAAATCTGATTGAGAGTTCTCATTGTAAAATTGAGTGCCTTTGGAGACATTATTCACTCTTTATCGGTCCTAGACTATTTCAAAGAGTATTCCGAGGAAAACTTTACCGGAGTGGAATTGCACTGGCTTATCGAGAAGGAATGGAGCCCGATCCTGAAGGACCACCCCGGGGTCCACAATATAATCCAGACAAACACGAAGCGATGGAGGAAATCACCCTTTAGCAGGGAAACCCGGCAGGAGATATCCGCGTTCTGGTCAAGGTTAAGAGGGAATAGATACGATCTTGTCATAGATATCAACGGCCTGATAAGAAGCGCTGTCCTTGCCCGCATCACGCGTGCGGGCCTCAGGATCGGGTTCTCGGAAGATTCGGCTTTCTCAAGGGAAAAATATAGCTCCTATCTGCTAGACCGGACCTTTTCCGTGCCTTCGGGCCACGTGGTTGATCAGACGATAGGGCTGCTGGAGAGGGCCCTTGGAATGAAGATAGGAAGGACCATTAACCCATGTTTACCCTTGAATAATAAGGCGGCGAGCGGGGCAAAAAGGGCGCTTGCACGAAAAGGTTTGCTTCCGGATAGGTTTGCAATCATCACGGCGGGTGGAGGATGGGAAACAAAGATGTTAGACGCAGATTTGGTCGCGAAATTCTGCGATTACGTGGATCAACATGGAGTCCGTCCCGTGCTCTCATGGCAGGGTGAGACGGAAAGGAAGAGGGTGGAGGATATCACGCGATTCACAGGATGTGAAGTGAAAGAGATAGGGAATCTCCCGGTGGATGTCTTCATAGAGGTCCTGAGATTGGCCAGGATAGTTGTCGGGCCTGACACGGGCACAGTCCACGCGGCAAGCGCGGTTGAAACACCGACGGTGTCCTACTACGGTCCCTCCTCGGCGGGATATTCCGGTCCAAGACGCCGGAGCGACAGGGCCCTTCAGATTTCTCCATCCTGCGGCCCCTGTTTTAAGAGAACCTGTGATAAAGAATTATGCCACAGGCTGAGTATTGCAGAAGTCTTAGATGAGATTCATATTCAGCTTGGAAAGTAGAAGCTGGTTTCAGGTTTCGGGTTTCAGAGAGACCAAATACGAAACTCGAATTCAATGTTTTTTCTGAACACTGAAACCCGAACACTGAGTACTTAAAGAGGGCAGTGACATCGCTGCCTTATTATGGCTTGAAGGAGAAGAATTATGGCATTGAGTAAAGAGCTGCTGGATATTCTTGCGTGTCCGAAATGCAAGGGGGAAATCTATCTGAATGAGGCCGGGGACGGGTTGATATGTGACAACTGCCGGCTCATGTATGAGATTAAGGATGACATCCCCATCATGCTGATTGACGAGGCAAAACCGATTTAAATCTCATAAATAACTATTTACCCTTTTCAAAAGCGAAGGGCTCATCAATTGCTTTTCCGGGGCGAAAGCCAATAAAAGGAGGCTCAAGGCTCAAGGCAAACCATCCCCCATGTCTTGCGTCTTATACCGTGTACCTTTTTTTACATGACTGCTGAGAGCCTCTTTTCCGTCTCTTTGTCAAAGAGATGGACCCTGTCCATGT
>CAYTUL010000039.1:0-14722 GCA_964441135.1 uncultured Desulfobacteraceae bacterium
AGGTAGGACATCCTAAACGACAGAAACCGCAATGGATGCATGCCAGGACTTCGTCGTCCGTCTCCTCACCAAGGGAATGGGACCCTTCGGGTTGTTCAAGCAGGGGTTGGAAAGCAAAAAAGCTGTAGATATCCTCCGCTTTATCGCTCCGGTCAAGGGCCATCTTGCCGGGATTAAGAATATTGTCCGGGTCCATCGCCCTTTTAATCTTACGCATAACATCCATTGCCGGACCCATTTCCCGTTCAATGTGGGGGGCCCGGGTGAGACCGGTCCCGTGTTCGGCGCTCAGGGTTCCCTTCATTTCCATTGCCGTCTCAACAAGTTCTTCCACGGCGAATTTTAAACGGTTCCAGTCATCCCTGCTCCTGACATCGGAAACAAAGGTGGTGTGTACATTGCCGTCACCCACATGGCCGAAGGTTGCTATCAGGATGTTATATTTTCTGGAAATGTCCTGTGCCCTGCGGATCGTCTCAGGGATCCTGCTTGAAGGTACACCCAGGTCTTCCGCGATGGGAATCAACCGGTTACCCGGTTTGATACGAGAAAGGGTAGGGACAAGACCTCCCCTCGCCCTCATGATCTCTTCCCTTCTGGTCGGGTCATCGGTCCATTCGAACTCCGTGACATGATGCTTCCCACAGATTTCTTCGATTCTTTTCATATCCCGGAACACGATTTCCTTTGATCCGTCCGCCTCCATGATTAAAAGGGCCTCTACCCGGTTCACGTCTATTTCGAGGGCCTGCTCCACGACCTTGAGGGTGTATTTGTCCATGATCTCGCATCCGGCGAGCTTTATGCCAGAAGCCGTCACTTCGGTAACCGCCTCCCCGGCGGCATTGAGGTCTGAAAAAACAGCCATGGCCAGGGCCCCGTATTCCGGTTTGGGTTCGATCCTCAAGATAATTTCCGTGATGATCCCCAATGTCCCTTCCGCCGCGGAGAAGAGATGGGTCAGGTCATATCCAAGGGATGTCTTTGGCACGATCGTACCGGTCTCGATCACCGAACCGTCGGCCATAACGACCTTGAGACCCTTTACATAGTCCCGGGTGGTCCCATACTTCACCGCCCTGTGGCCGCTCGCGTTGGTGGATACCATTCCCCCTATCGTGGCAATGGCTTCACTACCGGGATTAGGGGGGAACATGAGACCCTTCTCTGCCAAAATATTGTTTAATTGAAGACAAATAACACCCGGCTCCAAACGGACATAGAAATCCTCTCCATTTATCTCGAGTATCCTGTTCATAAGGTGCAGATCCAAAAGGAGGCCGCCCTTTACAGGTAAAACAGCGCCCGTAACGCTTGTGCCTGAACCGCGGGCCGTAACGGGAATCCTGTGCCGATGGGCTAGTTTCATAATGGCGGAGACCTGCTCCGTTGTCCTCGGATATATTACGGCATCCGGGATACCCTGGTGTACGGACATATCCCGTGAATTGCAAAGGCATTCGATTCTATCCGTGAAAATATTTTCAGGACCTACAATTGTTGTTAGCTCTTCAAAGATGTTCATCGTTTCTTCTTTCCTATGATCAGTCAGATTATCAGCGGAAAACTCTCCCTGTCGAGAAATGTATAAAGAGGAAAAATAACATTAATTGAATAAAGTTCACGTTGTCAAGACGATAAAAATAAGAGCCCGGACCGGTGACGATATCCAGCGCCGGGATTCAGGGGCGTACCCAAAGTTCAGGGTCAGTATTACGGTGATTAAGCCAAAATAATAAACGACAAAAATGGAGATAAATTTTTCAAAATTACAAAAATGTATTATAAAACAGTTATAAAAACAATATTGTAATATAAAAATTTGAATGTAAAAAATAAATATTATCCAATAAATACATATAGATGCGTTTATAGAAAGAATGAAGAGGGTTATTGGCACAACCTTTGCTCATATCTGAGTTCCATATTCAATCAGGAATGAGACGACCCGCCGGTCGGTGAAATTTTAGAGAAGGGATTCCTTAGAGAAAAACCAAGAAAGGTTCAAGAACAGAGCGATACCAAGGGTGTGGGGATTCATGAGATTTGGAAAGGAGGTATTTATCATGAAAAAGATAGAGGCGATCATCAAACCCTTCAAACTGGATGAAGTAAAAGAGGCACTCGCCGGGATAGGTATTAAAGGCATTACTGTAACCGAAGTAAAGGGGTTCGGTCGGCAGAGGGGACATAAGGAGATCTACCGAGGTGCCGAATATCAGGTGGACTTTGTCCCGAAGGTGAAGATCGAGGTTGTCCTTGAGGAGTCAATGGCAGGAGAGTCCATAAAAGTCATTCAGGAGACCTCCAAAACAGGGCAGATAGGTGACGGAAAGATCTTCATGCTGCCGGTCGATGAGGCGATAAGAATCAGGACCGGTGAATCGGGGAAAGAAGCTATTTAATGAAAAGAAAGGGGAGAAATCATGAAAACAGTTATCCTGATTTTAATATTCACGGCGGTCGGTCTTGGAAAGGCATGGGCCGGAGACGGTCCGCCGACGGCCCTGTCAAACAAGGAGGCAATCGATCTTGTACAAACCCATGCCGATTATGTTTGGACATTAGTCGCGGCGGCTCTGGTGTTCTTTATGCAAGCCGGGTTCGCCATGGTAGAGGCCGGGTTTACCAGGGCTAAAAACGCCATAAATATCATGATGAAAAACCTGATGGATTTCTCAATGGGCTCCCTTGCATATTGGGCCATCGGTTTCGGCCTGATGTTCGGAATATCAAACTCCGGCTGGATAGGGACATCGGGGTTCTTTCTAAGTGACTTCAGCCCGGGTGGTGATCCATGGGTACTTGCTTTCTGGATGTTCCAGGTCGTATTCGCGGCCACTGCCGCAACCATCGTATCGGGTGCCATGGCGGAAAGGACGAAATTTGCGGGGTATTTAATATACAGCATTTTCATTAGTGCCATTATCTATCCGGTCTTTGGAAGCTGGGCCTGGGGCGGTCTTTACAAGGGAGGCGGGTGGTTAGAAGGCCTTGGATTCATTGATTTTGCAGGTTCCACGGTTGTCCATTCCGTGGGTGGCTGGGCCGCCCTTGCGGGTGCCATTGTCCTGGGTCCACGTATGGGGAAATATGGCAAAGACGGTTCCATAAAACCCATACTGGGACACAATATGCCCTTGGCCGCACTTGGGGTCTTTATCCTGTGGCTTGGATGGTTCGGTTTTAATCCAGGATCAACCACGGCGGCCTCAAAGGACATTGCGATGATTTTTGTAAATACAAATCTTGCCGCTGCAGCGGGGGCCACCCTGGCCATGTTCACGTCGTGGATGAAATTCGGGAAGCCGGAAATGGGAATGAGTCTGAACGGCGCCTTGGCAGGCCTGGTAGCCATTACGAGCCCGTGCGCCTCGGTATCCCCCCTGAGCGCCGTGATTATCGGTGCTATAGCGGGAATAATCGTTGTTTTCTCGGTTCTTTTCTTCGATCGTATCCGGGTGGATGATCCGGTGGGAGCCATTTCGGTTCATGGTGTAAACGGCGCCTGGGGAACATTGGCCGCCGGTATATTCAACATGGGCGGGACCTCGGCGAAGATAATAGGGGTACAGGTCCTGGGTATAGTCGTAGCCTTTGTGTGGACGTTCTGCACGGCGTTTATCCTCTTCAAGATAATCGATAAGACCATGGGTCTGAGGGTTTCACCTGAAGAGGAGGCGGACGGGCTCGATTACGCGGAGCATCGGGGAAATGCCTATCCCGATTTCGAGATATCATCCTACACGCAACAATAACAAGAGGCAACAGGCAGGGTCTTGGGCCCGCCGGGATTCAACCACGGCAGGCTCGAGCGCCCATCACAGCAGTGAAAAATGAACTATTAAGGAATGAAGGAGGATAATAAGATGAATCATCCTATTATAAAAGGAACCCTTTTCATCGCAGTACTGATCTTGGCAGTGGGCGTTTCAACCCTGTGGGCTGAAGATGATAGACCGACCGCGTCTGCCGAGATTGGAGTCTTTAATAAATATGTTTGGCGGGGCTGGGAATTGAGTGATGACAGTATTGTGGTCCAACCATCCGTAACCGCGAGTTATAAAGGTTTCAGCATGAATCTCTGGGGCAATATCGACACGGCCCTGGACGACCGGGATCCAATAACGAAGGACCAGAGTGTGTGGAACGAAACCGATTTTACGTTGTCCTATGATAGGACTGTCGGTTTTGTGGATTTGGGATTCGGCTATATCTACTATGGCCTGGACGGTCTGGAAGACACGGGGGAGGTTTATGGGAGTGCGACCCTCGGTAGCATCCTGTTTTCACCCACGCTGACCGTCTACCGGGATATCCATGCTATTCCGGGATGGTATCTGAATCTGGGTCTGTCCTACCTCATTGATTTGCCGAAGAACGCGACATTGGATCTATCCGGATCATTGGGCTATTATATCTCCGATGATCCGGGTTTTGTAGAGGTAGACAGCAGTTTCAATACCACAACCAAAAAATACAGGAATCCGCATGATGGAGTGATTCGTGCTGTTTTAACCATTCCTGTGGACAAATATGTCACCATCGCTCCAATGCTGGCCTATTCTTTTCCGCTCTCTCATGAGGCGGATAATCTTCTGACATCAACCAGTTTCAGCGGGGATTCGGATTATTTATACGGAGGTGTCAGCTTATCCATGAGCTTTTAACCCTTTCAGCCCGGTTTGAAGCTTTTCATGCCACCATCCTATAATTGAAGCGTATCTCCTGTAACGGATTCCTTCCCTCTTTTCGACCTCCCGGATCCAGTCCCCGAGCGCTGAGGCGTGATGGATAATGAGTGGAGTACTGTGGGGGGGAAGGATATCCGTTGAAAGCCCGTAAAGAAGGATGTTTTTCTGCGTGTTGGCATAGGTCTTCCTGGAATCCCATGGAGTCGGATGGATAAATCCGTGTACCGCCCCTTCACCGGTGGAATAGGCCCACTGTGCCGGAAATTCCTCCTTCAGGCGACGCATGAGCCGAACCGCCTTCAGATTGGTTTCAACGGTCAGACCTTTATGAAAGTTGCGGAGCAGGTCGTCGTCAAAGGCCTCAAATCCTATGGAAGACACAAAGATGCGTATTCCCATTTCCCTGGCACGCGTTAGGGCCTCTCTCAGTCTGTCTTCCCCCTTTACAAACCAATCCGCCCTGAGGATCAGGTTGATCTGTGAAAGTTTCAATCCCCTCCTATTGGATTCTATTAGAAGATCCGGCAAATTGAAAAGAGGGTTCTCATTGATCAATTCAAATGGGATCTTACGGCGATCCTCATCATCCGGAAGAGCACGGATTTGATTTAACACGGTATCCAGACTCAACTCTCCGTAGAATCCTTTATCCGTTGCCACGTCACAGAAACTACAGCCCTTGAGAGGAATCCTTATCTTTTTATTTTCTCCGCCTTTAATAGAGACCGGATAGTCAATATCGACCCATTTCCTTCCGGCAGCGTGTGGGCAGCCGATCTGCTGAAGCACCTGCCCTATATTGATTTGAATGGGAAGCAATCCTTCCGGTCCGATCCTGTATAGATTATTCCATCTTACAGATCCAAGATAATTCTCATCCCAAGTCTTCTCGGCGTTGCTTTTTATGGATCCATCCCGCCCAATAAAAAGCAGCCCGGAAGTCCTATTCCATTCATTTGTTTCAAGGCCGGTTAACAGACCTATAGCCTGCTCGGCGGGCCCGTGTAACGCGAAAGAAAAAGATTGGGACAGGCCGGTGAAACGATGGGGATGACTTTCCCAACCTGTTTCACCCATGTAGTCCAAATCTGCCTGGGGTCCGGCCAGGATCGTTATGGAGCCCTCCTCTCGTAACTCTTTTGCGAAATGAAAAATGTCTTCTCTCCCGCTCAGGGTTGAGAAACCAATGACGGGCTTCTCTTTTCCGAAATAATCGGCGATTGCCCTGTTAATCAATATCTTATCATCCTGGCGCGTGACGGCGATAACGATGCATTCGTAATCCGTATTATCCTGTATAATTGTAGCAGCCATCTGGGGACCGAGCATTCCATAGGTCTCGCCTTCAAAATAGCTTGTCACAATAACCATCTTCTTTTTCATAAGAAGCACCCGGTAGCTGTTTTTTGTTAGACAAGAAACAGGGCCACACCAATCTCTTTACAGGAAGTTTTCTCCAACTTGCCTTTTATCATGCTATATTTTATATTGTAAGCACTATTTCTTCAAATACCCGGAGGTTATTTGACTATGCTCACCCAGGGCGAACTTAAAAGGTATGACAGGCAGATCATGATTCAAGAAATAGGAGTAGAAGGACAGGAAAAGCTCAAGGAATCAAAGGTTTTTATAGCGGGTGCAGGCGGGCTCGGATCTCCCGTCTCCATATATCTCACGGCTGCCGGGGTCGGTGTTATTAAGATCGCGGATGATGACAGGGTGGAACTCAGCAACCTGAACAGGCAGATTCTCCACTGGGATGATGATATCGGCAGGAAAAAGGTCGACTCGGCAAGAGAAAAACTCCGCAAATTAAATCCGATGATAAAAATTGAGGCGGTCAATAATAGGATCGCGGAAGACAATGTATTGGATCTGGTAGACGGATTTGACGCAATCGTCGACGCCATGGATAACTTACCCACGAGATACCTTTTAAATAAGGCCGCCGTTGAAAAAAAGATACCCTTTTTTCATGGGGCCGTTACCGGACTGGAAGGCCGGGCCATGACCATTATCCCCGGAAAAAGCGCATGCCTGCGGTGCCTGTACAGGGGCCCCGTGCCCAAGGAAAAGTTTCCCGTGATAGGTGTGACTCCGGCCGTCATCGCATCCATACAGGCAACGGAGGTTATCAAGTATATCACAGGAATGGGAGAGCTATTAACCGACAAGCTGTTTATTTATGACGGCATGACCATGGAATTTAACACATTCGTTATCAAGCGGAACCCGGAGTGTGACCATTGCGGGCATGTAACGGGAAAGGAGTAAAACGTGACTATAAGTGTGAATGTACATAAGACACACCGCCAATTTACGGACGGCCGTGATGTGTTGGAAGTCGAAGGTGAAACGGTTGGAGATTGTCTGAATCAGGTAGTCAAGCAATTTCCGGAAATGAAGGAGGCTTTGTTTGACAAGAAAGGTCGTTTGCTGAATGTCATTGAAATCTATGTGAACATGGAAAGCGCCTATCCGGATGAGTTAGCCAAGAAGGTGAAAGATGGGGATAAAATACATATAGCCATGATGTTAGCCGGTGGTTAGGAGGAATCTCCCCGCAGCCCCGATGAGCGGGATAGCTGTATGGTGTCAAACGGAATTGTGCCCTAGCCTCTGGCAAGGCAAATAAAAAAGCAGCGGTTTCAACTTATTACGGAAACCGCTGCTTTAAATTTATAACACACTAAATCATCTGAGCCAAAAGCGCCGCGGCTTCTTTCCCGGCAACAGAAAATCTTTCCGCCGCGTGTCTCTTTTTCTCTGTCGCAACTTGATCGGCCTCGATGTATTCTATCGCGTCCACATCACAGAACCGGACACATTGCGGATCTCCGTCGCACAGGTCGCACTTGAAGACCCTTTTATCGATAATATTGAAGTTCATGGCGCCGAAGGGGCAAACAGCCACACAGGAACGACACCCTATACATACATCGTAATCAACCGTGACCCGGCCCATATCTTCTTCCCGAGAAATAGCCTTAACGGGGCAGACATTCATACAGGGCGCGTCCTGACACTGCTGGCATGACATGGGGACATAAAGACCTTCCGCTTCCCATTTCATGACCTTGATCCGGCTCCTCTCGGGATTGACGACGCCGTCATGCATTACGGAGCAGACCATCTCACATGTCCTGCACCCCGTGCATTTTTGATAATCTATATTTAGGACTTTAGCCATTGATTTCCTCCTCTATAATTATTTACAGCAGATGGGATGGTTCATTTTCCAAGTTGAGCTCTTTGATGGTTTCGGGCTTGGGAACACCTTCCTTATCTAGTCCCTTGTACTCATAGAATTCAGCTAACATCTTGATGAATTTTTCCTTATCGATAACCATTCCGATAACATCGGGCGCTCCGCGGTCGCACGGTTCATCAAAATACCTGTGGTTCAGCATATCTCCCTTCTTGAGGTCATCCCACTTAAACCCCTCTCTGATCTGATATATCCTCTCCACCATATTGGCCCTTCGAGCCACGTCCCATATCTCTTCGGGAGACATTTCAAGACCTGTATTATAATAGAGGGTCTTTGACCAGTCCTCAAAATTGGGAAGCGTGGCCCCTAAAAATGTGGTGTGGTATTTGCAGATGCCAAGGCAGTCCACGGCCATATAGCAGTTTTCATGCCAATAGACCTGGTAGGGCTTTCCTTCATATGAGGTGTGTTCGGAACTCAAAGGACCGTCATAGGGGATAGGACTGCTGTAGATCCTTCGCAAGACTTCTTCGGGTAAATGGTAAAGGTCGATTGCGGGTCGACTCCGCAGGTGGTCGGAACCCCGGGAGGCCGTGGCACAGTTTAAGGCTAAGGCGGGTGTGGCTCTTTCATCGGAATGGAGATTACTCATCCCCTTGACCTGGATCAGATAGTCAAATGAATTCTTTCCTATCTTCTCAGAGGCCTGGATACCCCCCTGGGCCAATAGATCACCCAAATAACCTTTTCTGAAACAGATGCGATCGATCATCTCGATGACCGCTTCATCGTTACCGAATCTCAGGTCCAGACCATCCGTGTCCTTGGAAGTCAGGATTCCGAGTTCATAGAGCTCCATGGCCCATGAAATGATACTTCCGATCTCAAGGTTATCCACCCCGTATTGATCCACGAGGTGGTTGGCTGTCAGGAGTGTAACGGCGTTCGGTGTGTCCGTCTCCCCGCAAAAGGCCCCCTGGGATGTATATTCAGGCCCTTCGTCGTATCTTCCCTTATAGGGCCCATCGGGAATACGATACTGGGCGCGGCAGTGGACCTGACACCCATAGCAACCCGTCATATGGTAAGGGCCGATGGTCTCTTCCGCGATTTCATCCAGATGCTCGGGTTCGATATCATCTGCATACTCGCACTGATTGTGCTGAAAGTTCCTGCACCGGATACCGCCCCATGAGTTGGTGGCCCCCCATATAAACGGTGTCCCTAAGGTTCCCATGGTCTGATTGACCTTGGCGCTCGTGATCTGATCCATAAAGCGCCGATTAAAATCCAGGGCCTCCCTGGGATGGGCGATTTTGATATCCATAGTGCCCCTTGCGGCCACGGCCTTGAGGTTCTTGGAGCCCATCACTCCTCCGGCCCCGCAGCGCCCGGCGGAATTTTTAATTCCGGTCATTACATTGGCATAGGCAACAAGGTTTTCACCCGCCTGCCCGATCATCGCGCTTTTTACATCCTCATCCCCGATATCTTCCCGGATCGCCCACTGGGCGTCCGTCACGGACATTCCCCATATATCCCGGGCGTCCCTGATCTCAATCTCGCCGTTATGAATGTAAATATAAACCGGGTGCTTTGCCTTGCCGGTTACGAGCACGTGATGGAAGCCCGCTTGGGCCAATTCCGGTGTGAAGAAACCGCCCATGTTTCCACTGCTCAGGAGGCCGGTCAGGGGTGATTTTGTCATCACGTCGCACCTGCCGGTTCCCGACGCCGGAGTTGCGCAGAGGAGTCCGCCGGCCAACAGTACAACGTTATCAGGACTATAGGGGTCGACCCCCTGCTTTGTATGATTTAAAAGTAGATAGGCGTTCAAGCCCCTGCCCCCGAGATATTTTTTCCTGACCTCGAGAGGTATTGGAATTGCCTTGGTTTCACCCGTGGTAAGATTGATATATGCTAATTTCCTGTTTAACGGCATATTATTTTACCCCCTTCTTTTTTTTGGCCTCTTCGGCCAATTTTTTATTCGCCTCCCATACCGGTCCCCTGATTCTCGGAAAACCCTTCTTTACCCAGGCAACGCGGAATTCCATTCCACATTCGGGGCATTTGATGGTCTTATCACCGGCTTTAGGCTGGAGCCTTCCCATACATGTGGGATTATGGCATCTGAATTTACCATAGGTCCTGGTCTTACGCAGACTCTCGGCAGTTGATAATCCTTCTCTTTCTGTAGCCATAGCATTACTCCTTTCTTTGAAATAAAAGTTCAGTTCCTTATAAAAAATTTTCCTTTCGTTTTTTATTCAATACTTTACTGAAAGCTGATAGTTCATAGTGCATGGTGAAATCTAAAATGGCTTATATTCGGATTCACATGGAGGAACCGCATAGTTAGTACTCATCCAAAGACGAAGGTTTTTGGATTTCCATCCTCCGTAGCCCCGATAGCGGGATGGCTACTGCGGACACCGTCGGCCATAGCCTCTGGCGTCGGACGAGGACGGCCGCGCTCTCAGCATTCTGCTATCAGTTAACAGCAAAAGAAATTAAAAACAAAGACTTGGCTGACTGCTGAAAGCTCCATTCAGAAATTGGTTGTTTCTGGATGGCCACTAAAATCCCGGATCATTGTTCATTATTATGAACATAAGACGAAAAATTATTATAATGCTTATTAAATTCAAAATCAATACAAAAAAATGTATTAAAAAACAATAAGTTGTAATTTTGATCAAAATAGGTGTTTGTTCTCTATGCTGAATTAGTAAATTATGTTGTTTGTTAATGCCAGGAGGACAACTGTTTTAAATAGCCTCCCAGGTTGACCTTTCTGCATTTGGGACAAAACTTGAGATAATCATCTTTAAATGTTTTTCGTATCTTACCCATTAAGGGTTCGGGTGCGAAAAGGGCTCCACATCTATTGCATGATTCGAGCTCAACCGATTTGATTTCCTGTTTGGTAAAAACCTGTATAAATCTTTTCGGGCCTATTTCATGCCTGAGTTCTGCGGCGTCCTCCGGGCAGGTATAAACGCATGAACCGCAACATATGCATTGATAATGAGAATAATTGAAAAGGCGGTGATTTCCAGAGTCTTGTGATTCGAGAGTGCAGGTCGGGCAGCTTAACACACATGATGCGCAACCAGTGCATTTTAGCACATTCATCCTTGTCCTGCAAAATAGAAACGCGGCGGCAATAATCATTATTTCACCGGTCAATATATGCACCGTCCACATATTATCCGCGAAGAATGGGATAGCATCCAGAGTCCCATGGGCCAGAGAATAACCCGACACAAAGGGCAGGGCGGCAATGATGATGATCAGGTAATCTGAAAATGATGAATTGACACGAACATCCTTGATTGCGATGTGTCTGATAATAAAAAAAACGGCTAAAGCCAAAAGAATAAGCGTCATCCAGTCGGCCCATACACCGGGTATGGAGGACCATGACCACCCCAGACGGGATTCTTCCCACAAGGATATATGTCCGGCCAACCATATCGGGATAACGAATAGACAGATATGGAAAATATAGCGGAGCGAAGCATAAATGGGCCTTTTAGGAACAGCCCTGTGAAAGGGAATAAAAAAACGGGCGAAAACTGTAAAAATGTTTCCTCCATTGTCCTTTATACTCCGGCGGTTCTTTACTATCGAAGAGATAAAAAAAAGGATTCTCAAAAGGATCGCGATACAAAATACCAAAAAGACGATCTTTAAAAGAGGTCCTTCAATAAAAGAACCAATGTCCATCCCGCCTCCGATACCATTTTGGATTGTTCATTATCGTGAACTTAAGAATGGCGAGACAATATCATATCCAATCTTATTGTCAAGGAAAAAAAGAGTGTTAACAAGCGTTTATATCAATATTGATATATAAGATATCTATTGACAATGGATATGAAAAAGATATAAGGTAGAAGAAAAAGTTCATTATGGAGAACAATGTCGGTAAAATATAAAGCTCCCGCAGTCAAGAAGGCATTCCAGATTCTAAAACTGGTTTCCAATAGCGAAAGGGGATTAAGTATCAGCGACCTTGCAAAAAGCCTCGGAATTAGTAAGGGTACGGTCCATGGGATCGCCGCTATCCTAGATGAATTGGGTGTTATCGCAAGAGACCCCTTGACCAAAAGGTATGAACTGGGCCTGACCCTTTTCGAGCTTGGACGCCGGGCCTACTCTCATATTGATCTGAGGGAAACAGCAAGACCCGCGATGGAAGATCTCATGGAAAAGGTGCAGGAAACGGTATTTTTGGGTACGCTGAACAGAGAGCACGTGACTATTCTTGATGTTGTTGAGCCGGGGCAAGACTTTAAGATCACCGCGCCCGTTGGTACCACAATCGCTTTTTTTACCCCGGCAACCGGAAAGGCATTCCTGTCGGCAATGGAAGAGAGAGAGGCATTAGAAAAAATAGGATCCAAGGGTCTCCCTAAATATACAGATCAATCCATTACGGATCCGGAGAAATATATGCATGAAGTAAGAGAGGCAAGAAAGAACGGGTACGCGTTGGACGATGAGGAGTATATTTCCGGTGTAAGGGCGGTGGCCGCTTTGATCAACGGGGAGAAAGACAGGAAAGCCGCCATATGGGTAGTCGGATTCAAGGCAAGCCTTAATAAAAACAAAATGGAGGTCTTGAAAAGGGAAATAGGGGAGGCCATTTCAGATATCAATCGTAAAATAGGTGAAAAATCAGGATTGCAGGTGGGGGCAGAGAGATCTTAGCTCCGTTTCACTCCGCAATTGGCCTCCAGCCCGTAGGGCCTACGCCCCGGAGGGAATGATGGGATAGTTATACAATTTCTGAGACTTTAATAGGACATTCTTCTGGGTCCGTATCCCCTGTCCGTTGACCAGTCTTTTGGGGGAATAATTTTTTCATAGTCATCAAGCCTGTCCAGGGCGGTAAGACGTTCGATAATCAACTGCCAGGCACAATCCAGGTCCTTGTTTATCTCGCATTTGCCGTTTCTTGAACCGCCACAGGGTCCGTTCAGGAGGCGCTTTGCGCAGCGTGTGACAGGACATATTCCACCCGTGGAGAGCAATATGCAATGGCCGCATCCCTGGCATTTCTCTTCCCAGGTTCCCGGCTTGTCCAGGGCACCGAGAAAGGTGGTATTTAAGGCGGGGATTACGGGGATATTATTGAAAATGCTAACTAAAGTCTGTACACCAGCCCCGCAGGCAAGGGATAAAATCGCTTCGGTATCGGATGGTACTTCCAGATAGTTTTCCAGGAGATCCCGTTCACACTGTCTTAATAGGGCCCCGACCTTAAATTCAGGGATCTCATTTTTAAATGATTCCGCAATCACCAGATCATGGACAAGCCTGTCAGCGGCTTTTTCTCCCCCTGAAAGGCAGACCGAAACACAACTGCCGCAGCCTAAAACCATCACCTTCTTGAACTCCGCTATTGAGGAAGCAATTTCCTCAACAGGTTTTAGATTCCCAACGATCATATTGCCGCCTCCTTTATATTATGGGTACCGCTTTTGAGGCGTTTCCATGTCGAGATGGGGAGTTCTTTCCTGTGCTTTGGGCAGAGGGTTTCCACGTCATGCTTGAGTCTATCGGTCAGGGTTTCTTCGAAGTTCACAGTGTATATCGGCTCCCCGCAGACATCGCAATATACAAGATCCATGGACACGACCTCATCCCAGCTGCCAACAATAAGGTTCTGAAATTCAACGGCATTCTGCGGACATATCCTCCAGCAATTACCACACCTCGCGCAGAGGGTCATGTTATGTTTCAATATTCTTTTTTTCCCGTGATCATCATAGGATAACGCATTGGCCGGACAGTTCTCAACGCAGGCGAGACATCCGTTGCATTTCTCATTTACCTTGAAAAAAGTACTTTTTTTTGTTTTTATAGGTTGTACCTTCATAGTTCCACTCACCATCTTTGTCCCCTATACCTCTCATGCGGCCATTCTACGGATCACATTATAATAGTTACCGGATGACTCTTTTAATCGACGGTAGTTCAGCAGGTTATCATCCACATAGTCAACCGCCTTGACTTCGCAAACACGAACACATTCAGGATCACCGTCGCATAAATCGCACTTGAAGGCTCTTGCCTTGTCCTCATCGAAATCCATTGCCCCGAAAGGGCACGCGGATACACACATCCTGCAACCGATGCAAAGTCGTCCATCTATCATTACACGATCTAATTCCGTGTCCCGGAAGATCGCCCCCTGCGGGCAGACAGCCAGGCACGGAGGATTCTCACAATGCTGGCAGGTAGTGGGGAGGTAGAATCCTTCATCCCTGTCTCCGGCAATAACTTGGATTCGGGACTTTTCTGGTGTATCGGTACCCGTATGTTTCCGGGCGCAGGCCGATTCACACTCGCCGCAACCCGTGCACTTGAGGGGATCAATGTTCAGCTTCTTTTGAGTCATTCGTTCCCGCCTTTCTCATCATTTTTTTTCATTTCAACGTCTTGACTTTGTAATCGTTCAGAATAAAGAACATATCATTTACTTATATTTTAATGATATAGAATATATTGTCAAGACATTTTTTCAATTATTTTTAAAAGAAATTATATTATATTGTTTTATTAGTATGTTATATCATTTTTAAAGAATAAAAAAACAGGCTGTTTAAAGAACAGGTATATATAAATAGAAGGTTTGTGTGTTCAATATAATGAACAATAAGCTTTTTTATTCCAAGGCAAACGGGGAAAATGGCAAGAATTGAACTATCATATGACATCAATATTGTCCGGTTAGGATATTGCATGAACCACCTTTATCGAAAAAAATGGTCTGTGGGGATCTCTTTTCAGAGACGAAAATGTT
>CAYTUL010000040.1:0-14710 GCA_964441135.1 uncultured Desulfobacteraceae bacterium
CTGATCGCTGAAAGCTCCATCCAGAAATTGGCCGTTTCTGGATGGACACTAATTAATGCAGATTAATTCTTCTTAAAGATTTACTTCGGGCCTTATGCCCTGCGCCTTGAGCCTTTTTTAATATGCTTTCGCCCAGGGAAAGAGATTGTTGAGCCCCCAAGTATTTGAAAAGGGTTAATAGTTACGAATTATCCCGGTATGAGACTTTATGATGTTCGATAGAAGATTATTACAGAATTTTGATTGGATCTTGCTACTTTTATTGATCCTGATAGGGACAATAAGCATCCTTAATCTCTATAGCGCCACATATCCCATTCGAAATGAAGGCGGATCACAAATTTTTAACAAGCAGATATACTGGTTTCTCATGGGTTTTGCGGTCCTGTTGATGATGACCACATTCGATTATCATGTGTTGGAAAGAATAGCCTACCCTCTTTATTTTATATCATTAATTCTGCTGATTGTAGTGCTCGTTATCGGAAAGGTGTATTCGGGCTCCCAACGGTGGTTGAGCATTGGAGGTATCAATATCCAACCCTCGGAGTTCACCAAGATAGCCCTTGTGATCATACTCGCCAAGTATTTTACAGGCCATGGCGGGTATACAGAATACCGTTTAAGGGATTTGTGGAGGCCGCTTATCCTGATCATCATGCCGTGTCTGTTAATAATAAAGGAGCCCGATCTCGGGAGTGCCCTGATCCTGATTATTATCTCCTTTTCCATTATCCTTTTCATGAAGGTCAAATGGAGGTCTCTCCTGATCCTTGTTTCCGCTTCTCTGATATCCGTCCCTTTTATTTGGTATACACTGAAGGAATATCAGCAGAAGCGGATTATTACATTTCTAAAACCAGACCTGGATCCCCTCGGGGCCGGATATCATATTATACAGTCCAAGATCGCCGTGGGGTCCGGTCTCTTATGGGGGAAAGGTTTTCTTAAGGGGACCCAGACCCGATTACACTTTCTGCCCGAGCAACACACGGACTTCGCTTTTTCCGTTTTGGCGGAAGAATGGGGTTTCGTTGGTTCGGCTTTTTTGCTAATGCTCTATCTTTTTCTGATCCTGTGGGGAATAAATATCGCAAAGAATTCAAAGGATCAATTTGGGGCAATTATGGCGATAGGTTTGGTGGCTATTGTCTTCTGGCAATTGGTCATTAACGTGAGTATGACGATCGGGCTTTTGCCGGTGGTGGGGATTCCCCTCGTACTATTTAGCTATGGAGGTTCATCGATTATCACCACCATGCTGGGCATGGGATTGCTCATGAACATAAGTATGAGGCGTTTTATGTTCCAATAAGGGATCTCCACAACGGAGAATCCGGACTAAAAAAGCGCAACAAATTTAGCCCATTTCAAATGATTGGGGGTTGAGCAATCTCTTTCCCTGGGCGAAGGCCATAAAAGAGGCTCAAGGCCCAACGCGTAAGGCTCAAGGCGAATCTTGCCCTGAGCCTGTCGAAGATCCCGCTGATTTTTGCGGAGCTTTTATTTGATCCCCGAGCCCTCTTCTGGGTGAACCATCTTTCAAAGGCGTTACAAAAACACTAATAAACCGGGACTTAAGAATCAATAAAAGCTATTAAATACAGGCATTTAATAGATTTTCAGGAAAATGGGAAGAACGCTTGTGAAATTTGTCATTTTTTGTTGCAATGAAAAATTTGATATGATATCAGTTGAGCCCGAAAAACTTCATTCGCCGTCTATGTAGATTAACTTCTTAAGATATATGTCAAGTTATTGAACACTGAATAATTTCTGTTGGTTACACGTGATGCCGGATGCGGATTTCTGGCTTCCGGCTCCTAAAGCCTGCAGCGCGGAGAGATACTGGATAAAAAAGGAATTTATTTTTTGATCTATCTCCGGCCTTTGTCGGGAGTCTTCGACCAGCATCGAGCATCGAGCATGCAGTATCGGCTCGATTCAAGCAAGAGGGTAATTCCTCTAAAGACTCGTCGGTTTGAGGCGAAATTTCGATAAGTGATGACATGAAAAACAGAGACGAGATAAACGCATTCTTGGGTAGAGAAACCGAGTTTGAAGGAAAATTGTCCTTCAAGGGCGCGGTTCGCATCGATGGTCATTTCACTGGAGAAATATTCACGGAAGGGACCCTCATTGTCGGTGAGTCCGCGGTTATCAAGTCGGATATTCATGTATCCCATATCATCATAAGCGGAGAGATAAGAGGGAACATATTCGCCGATACCAGGATTGAGATACATGCGCCGGGGAAAGTATTTGGCAATATCCAGACCCCTATAGTCGTAATAGACGAAGGCGTTGTATTCGAGGGTAACTGCCGGATGTTAAAGACCGATAAAGACGAGGATAAAAAGCTGGCAGTTATAAGTTGATTTTATTTTAAATTATTTGATCCTGGTTTGCGAAAAACAACAATTATCAGATAGAAATGCTAGATATAGACTACAGTTTAATTATCCAGATAGCCAATTTCCTTTTTCTTCTTTTCCTCCTGAACATAATAGCCTATCGTCCGATCCGTGGAATTTTAAGCAGGCGAAAAGAAGAGATATTTTCCAATGAGGAAATGGCCGAAGAATGGAAGCGGAAGGCCGATAAATATTCTGAAGAGCTTGATGAGAATATATCAGAAACGAGGAAGGAAGGTCTCAAAGAGAAGGAAAATCTCAAGAATCAGGGCATGACACAGGAAAGAGAGATGCTTCAGGAGGCCTATTCCTCGATCGAGGAGAAATTGGATAGTGCCAGGGTGGAGATTCGGGATAGGATAAGCCAGGTGAGTCAGTCACTCCGGGGTGAATTGGAAGGTTTTTCGAGGGAGTTAGCGGAAAAGATCCTGGGAAGGGGGATCTGATGTTCAGGATTCTTCATAAAAGGAGACGGCTGTTTTCAACGATTATCCTGTTCACATTTTTCCTCTTCATGGGCGGACTGACCGCGGTCCTGGAAGATGCCCATTCAAGCGGCGGTGAAGCTGTTGAACATGGAAGTCCGGATAGGGACCATGGGGATAAAAACTCCGAGGATCGAAGCGGGGATCTTCTTGATCTCCTCTGGCGTATTATTAATTTCGCCCTTCTTGTGATCATACTATTCATTGTTATTAAAAAAAGCCCTTTAAAGGGCTTATTCGCTACTCGCAGTGAGGAGATCAGACGGAAGCTTGAGGACCTGAAAAAAGAAAAGGAAGAGGCGGAAAACAGATACATGGAAATAGAAAGACAGCTAAAGGACTTTGAGACAGAGAAAAAGGATATCATCGATCAGTATAAAAGAGAAGGTTTGGCCGAAAAGGACAGGATTATAATAGAGGCAAAGGATCGAGTTAAACAGATCATTGATCAATCTGAATTAACCATTCGACAGGAGATCCAATCGGCAAGGGAAAGGTTAAAGCGGGATGTGATAGAGCTGGCAGCCCGGCAGGCTGAGGAGATCATAAAAAAAGAGATCGATGAGACGGATCAGGCCAAATTGATCAATGAATTTATAGAAAGGGTGGGTAAGATACATTGAGCGATTCAAGGCTGTCCAGGAGGTATGCCAGGGCACTGTTCAGCTTAGGACAGGAAGACGGCTCCTTTCAAAAATATGGCTGGGAATTAGAGGAATTCATTGAATTTTACAGGGCGAATAATGATTTCAGACAGGCTATCACCAACCCCGTCTTCGCGATAGGGGACCGAAAAAAGATACTTAAGATCGTCTTGGACAGGAGTGGTTTTTCAGATCTTGTCAAAAATTTCCTGAATCTCCTTTTAGATAAGGACAGGATAGGAGCAATAGAGGCCATAGCCGAATACTACTCAAGACTTACAGATGAGGCCTCAAATATAGCCCATGCGGAGATCATTACCGCCAAGCCCTTAAGGGAAGAGACACTGGAAAGTATCGTAAAATCCCTTGAAGGCCTGACATCCCAAGATATCAAGCCGAGTGTGATAGAGGACCCTGGCCTTATCGGGGGAATTATCGTCAAGATTGGAGATCTGGTTATGGATGGCAGCATAAAGGCCCAGCTTGCAGGGATAAAAGAATCTTTTAGAAGGGGTGAATAGGACTGATGGAAATAAGAGCTGAAGAGATAAGTCAGGTAATACGGGAACAGATTAAGGATTATGAAAAAAAGATGGAAGTGAGTGAGACCGGGAGCGTTCTATCAGTTGGTGATGGCGTCGCCCGTGTTCACGGGGTGGAAAAGGCTATGGCCATGGAGATGCTCGAATTTCCCGGAGGGATCTACGGCCTGTGCCTCAATCTGGAAGAGGATAACGTGGGTGTCGCAATCATGGGTGACGATACCAAAATAAAGGAAGGTGACCTCGTAAAGCGGACAGGAAGGATCGCCGAAATCCCTGTGGGCGAGGCTGTCCTAGGGAGGGTTATTGACGCGGTGGGTAATCCCCTTGACGGGAAGGGACCGATCGACGCAAAGGAAACCCGCAGAATAGAGATGGTTGCTCCCGGTGTCATTGCCCGCCAGCCCGTTAGTGAACCCATGTACACCGGAGTCAAGGCCATTGATGCTATGACCCCGATAGGCCGGGGACAGCGAGAACTGATCATCGGAGACAGGCAGATCGGGAAGACAGCCATCGTAGTGGACGCCATTCTGAATCAGAAAGACACGGATATCTATTGCATCTATGTTGCTATAGGCCAGAAGAAGTCGACAGTGGCCCAGGTTGTGGATGTTCTTCAGCGAGAGGGCGCCATGGAATATACCACTGTAGTAGCGGCATGTGCAAGCGACCCCGCCACGCAGCAATTTCTGGCCCCCTACTCAGGCTGTTCCATTGGAGAATATTTCAGGGACAGTAAGCGACACGCCCTTATCATATATGATGACCTTTCAAAGCAGGCTGTAGCCTATCGGCAGGTATCCCTTCTTCTGAGGAGACCGCCCGGACGTGAGGCTTTTCCGGGGGATATCTTCTATAACCACTCCCGATTGTTAGAGCGGGCCGCCAAGCTCAATGACGAATTAGGAGCCGGGTCGCTTACCGCGCTTCCCATTATCGAAACCCAGGCGGGCGACGTTTCGGCCTATATCCCGACAAATGTTATTTCCATTACCGACGGCCAGGTCTATCTCGAACCCGGCCTTTTCTTTTCGGGTGTACGACCGGCGATAAACGTCGGCCTTTCCGTCTCCAGGGTGGGCGGGGCTGCCCAGACAAAGGCGATGAGAAAAGTGGCGGGTACACTTCGTGTCGAAATGGCCCAGTATCGTGAACTGGAGGCCTTCGCCCAGTTCGGGAGTGACCTGGATAAGGCCACCTTGCGGCAGCTCAATCGGGGACGAAGACTGGTGGAAGTCCTGAAACAGCCCCAGTACAAGCCGATCCCCGCTGAAAGGGAAGTAATGATTCTTTTTGCGGCGGCCAACGGGTATCTGGATGAGTGGCCGGAGGAGGCGGTATCGGAATATGAGACCCAGATGCTCGAGTTTATGGCGAGCAGGAATTCCGAACTCTTGAAAGAGATCAAGGAAACCGGAATCATAAGCGATGAGCTGGAAGGTAAATTAAAGAAGGCCTTGGATGAATTCAAAACTACCTTTGAATCTTCCTCAGGGTCATAAGATTCTGAGTAGTCGATTACCGGCTCAACCATGGAATCATTTTATCATTTGACCAGGATTACCTGGAAATAGAGAATAATCAATGGCCACACTAAAAGATATACTCACGAAGATAGGCGCTGTAAAAAAGACCCAGCAGATCACCAGGGCAATGAATATGGTAGCAGCAGCAAAGTTGCGCAGCACCCAGACCAGGATGGAGGGATTCGAGCCCTATGCGAGTAAGTTCGCTGAAGTTCTCGGAAACCTTGCCAGCAGGATAGATCCGGAAATACACCCGTTACTGGTGAAAAGAGATGAGGTATCAAGGGTTGAACTTCTCCACTTTACGGCGGACAGGGGTCTTTGTGGAAGTTTTAATATGAACAATATCATCATGGGTGAAAAATGGATCGATGATCAGCAGAAGAGCGGCAGAGAATACGGCCTGACATTAGTAGGGAGGAAGGGAAGGGACTATTTCAAGAAAAGGAACTTTCCTATTACCCATAGTCATGTGCAAATCTATGGGAAGGTCGATATGGGCTTTGTTGATCAGATGACAACGGATTTTATCACCGGTTATATGAACGGTGAGCTTGATGAACTCTACATGGTTTATACACGGTTTATTAACATGGCAAAACAGGAGCCCACGCTTATAAAACTGATCCCCATCGAACCTCCCCAGATGGAGCTGGAGGCTGGAGAGGAGGTCTCGGAATATCTGTGTGAACCGAGCGCCGAAGATCTTCTCATCGAGCTCTTACCAAAGCACATCAGCGTCCAGATATTAAACGCCTTTCTCCAGAATGAGGTCAGCGAGCACGCAGCCAGAATGGCCGCAATGGATAACGCTACGAAAAATTGCAAGGAGATGGTGGAGGATCTCACACTGATATACAATAAGGCGCGTCAGGCTGCCATAACCGCTGAATTAATGGATATCGTTGGTGGTGCCGAGGCTATCAAAAATGCCTGAATGTCTCAAAAAAAGGAGGTCTTAAATAAATCATGAATGCAGGCAGAATAACTCAGGTCATGGGTCCCGTTGTGGATGTTGAATTTTTTGAAGGAGAGTTGCCGGAAATTTTGACGGCATTGCATATAACCAACCCGACGATCGATGATACCGAGGATAACCTTGTCGTGGAAGTCGCCCAGCACCTGGGTGACAATGTGGTCAGGTGCATCGCGATGGACGTTACGGATGGTCTTGTTCGGGGTATGGAGGCCAAGAATACCGGCAAACCGATCCTTATGCCCGCAGGAGACCCGACTTTAGGCCGTGTGCTGAACGTGGTTGGAAAACCTGTAGACGGTAAGGGACCGGTAGAGGCAACGGAATTCTTGCCCATTCATCGCCACGCCCCCACCTTTGTGGAACAGGATACCTCGGTAAAAGTCCTTGAAACGGGAGTTAAGGTTATTGACCTCCTGGTACCCTTTCCACGGGGAGGAAAAATGGGCATGTTCGGCGGCGCCGGAGTGGGAAAGACCGTCGTCATGATGGAGATGATCCATAACATAGCCATGGAGCACGGCGGTATCAGTGTTTTTGCTGGTGTCGGCGAAAGGACAAGAGAAGGCAATGACCTCTACTTAGAAATGAAGGAATCTGGCGTCCTGGAAAAGGCGGCATTAATTTACGGCCAGATGACGGAACCGCCGGGCGCCAGGGCGAGGGTTGCCCTGTCAGCGCTCACCGCGGCCGAATATTATCGGGATGAAAAAGGTCAGGACGTGCTTCTTTTTATTGATAATATATTCCGGTTTACCCAGGCAGGCTCCGAAGTCTCGGCCCTCCTGGGAAGAATACCTTCGGCCGTGGGTTACCAACCCACACTTGGAACGGATCTCGGTGAACTACAAGAACGAATCACTTCCACCACGAAAGGTTCCATTACTTCGGTTCAATGCGTCTATGTGCCCGCCGATGATCTGACGGACCCGGCGCCAGCCACGACCTTTGCCCATCTGGACGGTACAGTTGTCCTGTCGAGGCCGATATCCGAATTGGGCATCTATCCCGCGGTGGATCCCCTGGATTCCACTTCCCGCATCCTGGATCCCAATTATTTAGGCGAGGAGCATTACAGCGTTTCCAGACAGGTGCAGCAGATCCTTCAGAAATATAAAGATCTTCAGGACATTATCGCAATCCTGGGAATGGATGAGCTCTCCGATGAGGACAAATTGACCGTGGCGAGGGCGAGGAGGATTCAGAGGTTTCTTTCCCAGCCTTTCCATGTGGCCGAAGCTTTTACAGGGACAAAGGGTAAATACGTACCGGTAAAAGATACCATCAGGGGATTTAAGGAAATTATTGAGGGAAAGCACGATGATCTTCCCGAAGGGGCCTTTTACATGGTCGGTGGAATTGAGGAGGCCAGAGAAAAGGCTGAAAAAATGGCTTCTACCGGCTAATAGAGGTGATTAAATCATGTCGAAACTGTTTCTTGAAGTTGTAACTCCCGAGAGGGTCATGGCGAGTCAGGAAGTTGACCTGGTCATGGCTCCGGGCACTGAGGGGGAGTTCGGCATTCTGCCCGGGCATATCAATTTTCTCTCCGGGATAGTCCCGGGAGAGCTGCGTTTTGATACCGGGGAGAAAAAGGAATATATGGCGGTAAACTCCGGCTTTGCCGAGGTATCAAACGACAGGGTCTCCATCCTTGTGGATTCCGCTGAGAAGGCCGTTGATATTGATATTGATAGGGCAAAGCGGGCCATGGAGCGGGCCATGGAGAGGCTCGAAAAAGATAGAGATACCGAGGACATTGACTTTTTGCGGGCCGAAGCCTCCCTGAAGAGGGCTATTTCGAGAATCAAGGTGGCAAAAAGGGCCCAATAGTTCGATATTTCCAGATATTAACCCATGTTGAGGCAAGCCGTCGGCTTGCCTTTTTTATTGACTTTTTTACGTCAGGCGATAATATGATTGATATTATGTCATCTATGGTATGGCAACCCATTGATATCATAAAATATTCAGACAACTTAATCCTTGGTTCTAAAATCAAGGCAAGGGTGGCCTCTGTGGGTAAAGTATGTTAACCAATGATTCATTTTGAGGAAGTGATATGGAACGGCAGGAAAACATGGATAGCTTTAAGCTTCTCGAAGAAAAAATAGAAATTCTCATCAAGCATATTACATCATTAAGAGAGGAAAAGGCGTCATTTGAGAAGATGATTCAGGAAAAGGAGAGGAGTATTGCAAATCTTACCCTTGAATTGGAAAACCTGAAGGAGAATAGGGACAAGGCGAAGGAAAGGATAACATCCATCTTAGAAAAAATTGAAGAATTGGATATATAACTCCATGGAGTAAGGCTTTGGATAAACCCGTGAAAGTAAGAATCCTCAATAATGAATACCTCATTAAGAGCGAGGAGGGCGACATTGAAGAAGTCCATAAGATTGCTGAATATGTGAATGAAAAAGTCAGGGAAATCAATGAAATCAGTGAAGGACTTTCAGAGAAAAAGACGGCGATTCTTACCGCCCTTCATATCGCGAGTGACTATTTTCAGGTTTTAAAAGAAAGAGACGAATTAAAAGCTGATATTCATAAACGATCTAAGGCCCTGATCCATAGTATCGACTCATTGATGGGCTGAGAGAATCTATTTCATGGTTTTTTATAAGCTTGGTCTGAATTGAATCAGACGAAAAAATAGCATAATTTTATGGAGAATACTTATTGAGGCATGGATGTGACTAATCGCACTAAGGTAATTGACCTATTGATATAGCTTAAAGACTGTAAGAATCCTATTTAAAATGATCAATAACTACGATAACACATAAAATAAAAATTAAGCTATATGATCCGTGCGGATACTTTTTCGTATCGGTCCTTCTTCTTAAATGTGTCCACCCTTACGCAGCGTTAGTCCACCTTCAATTCATCCCTCATATGATAATCCATTGGAATTGAATTAAAATCTTATATAAATTTAGATAGTTAATGTCCATCCAGAAAAAGTCAATTTCTGGATGGAGCTTTCAGCGGTCAGCAGTCAGCCAAGTCTTTGTTTTTAATTTCTTTTGCTGTAAGCTGATAGCTGGATGCTGATAGCGCGGATCCAAAAGCCTTTGTTTTTGGATGAGCACTAGATAAGTATAATTAATAATATCAAGTCGTTTAAAAAGGATATCTTATCCGTTTTTCGACTTGTCGTTTTATCAGGGAGGACGGTGGTCCATTATGATTACAATTAATATGATTATTACTGCACTTTCCGGGATCATTTTTGGGTCTTTTCTCGGATTATGGATACGAAAAAGGATAATAGAAAAACAGTTCGACTCTATTAATGACTATTCAAAGAAGATCATCAATGAGGCTTACCGGCAGGCCAAGACAATAAAAAAGGAGGCCATGCTTCGCGCGAAAGACACTATATATCAGATGAAGCTCGATTTTGAAAAAGAAACGAGGGAAAAGAAAGGGCAATTGCAGGCTCAGGAGAGGCGGCTCTTTCATAAGGAAGATCATTTAGATAAGAAGATTGAACAGTATGAAAGTAGAGAAGCGTCCCTCCTAAAAAGAGAAAAAGACATCGGCCAGAAGGAAGATGACCTGAACATGAAACATACCGAATATGAGGAGTTGATCGAGAAGCAGCGCCGTCAGTTGGAAAGGATGGCCGGGATTTCGAGCGATGAAGCAAAAAAGCTGCTCATCATGTCAATGGAGGCAGAGGCGAGGCATGATACGGCAAAGATAATCCGCAAAATCGAGAATGAGGCAAGGGAGACTTCCAAGAAGAAATCCCAGGAAATCATTGCTCTGGCCGTAAAAAGATATGCGGGCGAATACGTGGCAGAAAAAACGGTAGCCGTCGTGGATCTGCCGAATGAAGAGATGAAGGGCCGTATTATCGGCAGGGAAGGGCGAAATATCAGGGCTATTGAAGCGGCAACAGGCATCGACCTGATAATAGACGACACGCCGGAAGCTGTTATTCTTTCAGGCTTTAATCCTGTGCGACGGGAAATTGCCAAGATCTCATTGGAGAGATTAATCGAGGATGGAAGAATTCACCCCGCCAGGATAGAGGAGATCGTTAAAAAAGTAGATAAAGAGATTGAAGCGAGCATCAAAGAAGCCGGAGAACAGGCCACATTTGATGTAGGGGTGCATGGGATAGACCCTGAACTCATTAAGTTAATCGGCCGATTGAAATACCGTTCGAGTTATGCCCAGAACGTACTTCAGCATTCCAAGGAAGTCAGTTTCATCTGTGGAGTGATGGCGTCTGAGCTGGGTGTAAATGTAAAAAAGGCCAAGCGGGCAGGATTACTCCATGATATCGGCAAGGCCGTGGACCATGAAGTGGAAGGACCTCACGCAATAATCGGTGCGGATCTTGCGAAAAAATATAATGAATCGAACGACGTCGTCCATGCCATTGCCGCCCATCATGAGGATATTTCTCCCGATTCAATCCTCGCGATCCTGACCCAGGCGGCCGACACCCTATCGGGAGCAAGGCCCGGCGCGAGAAGAGAGATGCTGGAATCCTACATCAAGCGGTTAGAAGATCTCGAGAAGATTGCCATGTCCTTTAAGGGCGTCAGCAAGTCATTCGCCATTCAGGCGGGCCGTGAGATCAGGATAATGGTTGAAGGGGAGAAAGTTGATGACGATCAATCCTTTCTTCTTTGCAGGGATATAGCGAAAAAGATAGAGAAGGAGCTTACCTATCCGGGGCAGATAAAGGTCACGGTCATCCGCGAAACTAGGGCGGTTGATTACGCCAGATAGGGAGTTCCTAATTGTCAACTGTCAATTTCCAATTGTCAATTAACAATTAGAAAGGATCAGGGTAGAAGGAGAAGGGGATAGCCAATGGAAAGGACGTTGTTTAATAAGAATGGAGACGCCGTTGCTTATCTGACCGATGACTTTCACGGAACCATCTATCTTTGGGAAGGGTTGCCGGTTGCCTATCTTTACGAGGACCTTCACATATACGGGATCAACGGACGTCATCTTGGTTGGTTTATCGATGATATACTATTTACCGACAACGGGGAGCGGATCGGTTTCACGTCCGGCTCATGTCCTGTCCCGGTAGCCAAAGAAACGGTAAAACCGAAGAAACATCCGATGGATGAGATCAGGCCGAGATGGGCGGCGCCCCCAATGCCGAAACTGGAATTCAATTTTGCCGATCAGGGTCTTGCTGATTTTCTCAGAGTCGGGCAGATTATTCACCATCGCGAAGAGGAATCACCGGAAGAATCGGAGGATAAATCGACAGAATAAGTCCCTGCCCCGGTTAGCGATCCATAGAGTCCCATTCGGAAATCGGTTGTATCACAACGCCATCATCTATTTAAGGAAAGGCCAGGCACCATGGCCCAATTAAAAGAAACCGTCTATCTGGTGGACGGGCATTCCTATCTTTATCGTGCATACCATGCAATAGGTCGTCTTTCCAATTCCAGGGGCTTTCCGACAAACGCGATATTTGGCTTCACAAAGATGTTGCTTAAACTCTTTGAAGAAAAAGAGCCGAAATATCTCGCCGTCGCCTTAGACGCGAAAGGACCCACCTTCCGGCATGAACTCTACAAAGATTATAAGGCGACAAGACCGCCGATGCCGGATGATCTGATCAAACAGTTGCCCTATATCAAAGAGGTTATCCGGGGCTTGAATGTAAAAATGATTGAGATGCAGGGATATGAAGCGGATGATATCATCGGGACACTGGCAAGAATCGGCGAGGACAGGGATTTCAGCGTTGTAGTGGTTACCGGGGATAAAGATTTTAGGCAGCTTATATCTCATAGAACATCCCTATGGGACAACATGAGGGACAGGTACACGGATTATGAAACCTTGACCGGAGAATACAGTATTGAACCGGATCAAATCACTGATCTAATGGGGCTTTCAGGTGACAGCTCCGATAATATTCCGGGTGTTTCAGGAGTGGGGGAAAAGACCGCCCTGGGCTTGATCAGGCAATATGGAACCCTTGAAAATGTATACAGGCATTTAAATGAGATCGATAAAAAGAAATTAAAAGAGAATCTGGAAGCCTCACGCGATAATGCCATCCTGAGCAAGAAACTGGTTACGATAGACAGGAATGTGCCGATAGATGAAGATGTTGAAGACCTGAAAGTCGGGAAACCGAACGGGGAAGTGCTGTCGAAACTTTTTAGGGATCTGGAATTCAAGGGTCTTTGGGAACAATTCGCCTCCCGGGGTGATCTAAACCAAAAGGATTATCGCCTCTGTATATCGATGAAGGACCTTATCTCCCTGATCGAGGAAATAAAAGATACGGGCAGGGTCTCCATTGATACGGAAACAACGAGCAGCGATCCGCACCAGGCCAAGCTTGTCGGGATATCCTTTTCAATCGAGGAGGACAAGGCCTATTACCTGCCCCTGGGCCATATGTATCTCGGAGCGCCTGAGCAGTTGACCTGGGAAAGGGCTGTAGAAATACTCAAACCTATACTGGAAGACGATAAAATAGCCAAGATCGGACAGAATATAAAATATGATTCAATCGTTTTAAAACACCATGGAGTGGATCTTAAGGGGCTACATTTCGATACGATGATCGCCTCCTATGTGATCAACCCGGGCTTGAGACAGCACAATCTCGACTATCTTGCGCAGCATTATTTGAACCACAGGATGATCACCTACAAGGAGGTCGTTGGGAAGGGCAAGGCCCAGATGAATTTTTCAGAGGTGGATATTGAGCAGGCGAAGGAGTATTCCTGCGAGGACGCGGATGTCACCCTGAGACTGATGTCGATCCTGGGTCGAAAGCTCCATGAGGATAGGAATCAGGACCTTTTTTATGATCTGGAAATGCGGCTCCTGCCGGTTCTTATAGAGATGGAACTCGCCGGAATCAAGATCGATGCCCCGTTTTTTAACAGCATGTCTCGAAATTTTACCGGCCAGATCCGGGATATACAGGAAAAGATATATAAAGAAGCAGGGTTGGAATTCAACATCAACTCACCGCAGCAATTAGGTTCAGTCCTGTTCGAAAAACTCGGACTCCCCGTCCAGAAAAAGACCGCCAAAACCAAGTCCTATTCCACGGATGTCAAGGTGCTCAAGAAACTCGCCGCGGCGGATTTCATGATTCCAAGGCTGATCCTGCAGTACAGGACCCTTTCAAAGCTGAAATCAACCTACCTTGACGCCCTGGTGAAGATGGTCAATCCGTCCACGGGAAGGATACATACCTCATTTAATCAGACGGTGGCAGCGACCGGCCGGCTGAGCAGCAGTAACCCGAATCTTCAAAATATCCCCATAAGGGGAGAGGAGGGCAGGGAAATCCGCAAGGGATTTGTGGCTGAAGAGGGTCATTTTCTCCTTTCAGCGGATTACAGCCAGGTGGAATTGAGGGTATTCGCCCATTATTCGAAGGACAATGTCCTGATGGAAGCCTTCAGGAAAGAGGAGGATATCCATTCAAGAACCGCTTCGGAGATCCTTGGGGTTCCCATAGAAGAGGTATCCCAGGATATGAGGCGAATTGCCAAGGCCATTAATTTCGGAATCATTTACGGGATGGGTGCTCGAAAATTAGGCGATGAGCTGGGTATCGATAACGGCACGGCCAAGAAATACATTGACTCTTATTACGAAAGATACCAGGGAGTTATGAGGTACAGGGAAGAAATGATTCACAGTGCAAATGAAAAGGGGTTTGTGACCACCCTCTTCAACCGGAGAAGGTATCTTCCCGACATAAAAAATGAGGACAACCGGGTTCGTGCCGAGGCCGAACGCGTCGCCATCAATACACCCATCCAGGGAACGGCCGCGGATCTTATCAAGAAGGCCATGATCAATATCCACGATAGATTAAAAAAAGGCGGATTCCTATCCAGAATGATCCTGCAGGTTCATGATGAGCTTCTTTTTGAAGTTCCGGAGGATGAGATCGAAAAGATCACCCCAATCATTAAAAAAGAGATGGAAGAGGTTTACAGCCTTGAGGTTCCCCTCAAGGTGGATATCCATTCCGGAAGGAACTGGGATGAAGCGCATTAGGGCGGTATTGAAATTAAAAAAAACGTAACTATTTAGTGTCTGTCCAATAATGGATAATTATCTGAAATAAATATAAAAAAAGCGCAT
>CAYTUL010000041.1:0-14420 GCA_964441135.1 uncultured Desulfobacteraceae bacterium
GCCCCGTCCAAGAGATCCCCGAGCACCCTTCTGTATTAACTGCCTTTCAAAAGGCTTAAATGTTACGATTTTTCCAGTATCCGGCATCAAGCATCCAATATCGGCTCGCCTCAGATAATATGATATTTATGTTTCAAGCTTGTCCGTTTGAGGCGGAGTTTCGGTAGGTATTTGTATCCCTTCTGAAGAGCGGGCTGATTCAATCAGAGGTCAGCCGGTCAGGTATCCATGTACAACACAGACGGGCGTTATATAGCACTTGGCAGCAGGCTCATGGGCATCCCGGAAGTTCTTACCCTTGGGGTAAAACCAAACTTTCTGGATTATCCTCCCTATGAAAGGGAGTTGATCCTCGGTTCGGAAATCATTCTCTATCCCACGTTGAATTATGCCCAGTTCTTTACTACAATGGATAAAAAGATCTTTCCGAGCCTCGAGACATATATATACGCCGACGAAAAGATCAAGCAGACCACCCTGTTTTTTATGTTAGGTATCCCCCATCCAAGGACTAGGGTTTACTTTCACCTGCATCACGACAATATCGGGAGAGATTTCGATTATCCCTTTATTGCCAAACTTCCAAGACGTTCATCCCAGGGCAGGGGTATTTTTAGAATTAGCAACGGGGCTGAACTGGAAGACTACTTGAGCCTGACCCCTGTTGCCTATATACAGGAATATATTCCCCACGAACGGGATCTCAGGGTCATACTCGTTAATTACAAGCCGGTACTGGCCTACTGGAGGGAACGTCCTTCTGTAGACTTCAAGACGAATGTCTACCAGGGAGGAACCATTCATTTCCAGGGGATCCCCGATGATGGAATTTACATGGCCCAGACATACGCTAAAAAATGCAAATTTAATGACGTGGGCCTTGACATGATGTACGTTAAGGGGGAATGGTACCTGATCGAGGCAAATATGAAATATGGTCGTAAGGGTCTAAAATTAAGGGGCATGGATCTGAAAGAGATATTTCGTGAAAAATTACTGTCAGGCGAGTTGACGGACCTTTAATCAATGGGGCGCTCGGGGATTGAATAAAAGTTTGAGCCTCAGTTCCATCCAGAATTGGCTGTTTCCGGATGGACACGAAATAGTTCCGATTTCTGAAATAAAATGGTGAAAAAACTATTAAAAATTCTGTTTTATACGTTTATTGTAATGGTCCTGGCATGCGCGGCCCTTATTACGGCCGTCTACATCCAGGTTTCCAGAGAAGCCTCCACCCGCTTGGACAGGGGAGTCATCGACAGAATCATATCCTCTGAAAGCCCTGTCTATTACGATGATGGTAAGACACCGATCGGTGTATATTTTGAAAAGACACATCGAAAATATATCAAGTATAAAGATATCCCGAAAAACTATATTAAGGCGATCATTGCCTCCGAAGACGGGAACTTTTTTAGACATCCCGGGTTTGACTTCAAGTCAACGTTACGTGCCTTCATCGCCAATATCAAGGCGGGCAAGATCGTCCAGGGGGGCAGCACCATTACCCAACAGACGGCAAAAAATATCTTCAAGCGGGAAAAAAGGACTTATTTGGCTAAGTTGAAGGAGCTCATTCAAGCACTGCTCCTTGAAAGGAGGTACTCGAAGGAGGATATCCTGGAGATGTATGTCAACCAGTTCTTTGTGACCGGTTTCGGAAAAGGAGTAGCGATCGCAGCGGAATATTTTTTTGACAAGGACGTAAGAGACCTCGATCTTGTGGAATCCGCGTTTTTGGCAGGCATGGTAAAAGGACCAAACAAGTATAATCCCTTTGTAAAAAAGACCGAAGAAGAACGGCGAAAGGCTGAAAGATTCGCAAAGATAAGGAAGGATTATGTCCTTCAAAATATGAGAAATCTAAATTTGATCACCGAACAGCAGTACCTAAAGGCCAGAAACCGTGAAGTACCCTTCAAGGAAGGCAAAATAACTTACGGACTCAATGTCATTCTGGATTATATCAGGGAACAACTCGAATCGGATTATTTCAGGAATATTCTACATGAGCAGGGCGTGGACAATATCGCCACTTCTGGGATCAAGATTTACACCTCTATTGACAAAGAAATACAACAGGGAGCGTTGAAAAGTGTCAGAAAATATCTGCCAATGTTAGACGTGAAGTTATCCGGTTATCAAACGGGGCTCTTTCAGGAGAGGTATTCGCAACATATCGGGACCATAAACAGAAAGCCCGCAGCGGATCTTCCCTTTTTCTGCACCATCCTTGATGTTCACAGGGATATGAAAAACCCCTATCTCAAGGTTGCCTGGGAGGATGGTGAAGGGATTATTGAATATCAGGGTTTCAAACAGATCGGCGAGGCCTGGTTAAAGTGGAAACTGGGCAACTGGGCCGAGTTTGATAACCGGCATATTCCCGATTTCTTTAAGAATTTCCATGAAGGAGACCTGATTCCGGTTCAATTCACGGACGACAACGGCGGAAAGGAAAAGAAGCTGGAATTGGTGGAGATCCCCGAGCTTGAAGGGGGAGTTATTGTCCTGAAGAAGGGGATGATCAAGGCCATGGTGGGCGGTTTTTTCGACCGTTATTTTAACCGTGCGGCCGACGCCAAAAGGCAGTTGGGTTCGATTTTTAAGCCCATTGTTTACACGGCCGCCCTTCAGCTCAACTGGAACAGCCTGGACCCCTTGATTAACCGGCCTGATCTGTTTCAATTCGAAAACACGTACTATGTTCCAAGCCCTGACCATAAGCCTGAAAGCGATAGGGTATCCATGATGTGGGCCGGAGCAAAATCGGAAAATCTTGCTACGGTCTGGCTGCTGTATCATCTTACGGACCGTCTGAATATGAGTGAATTTCGTCAGGTTGTCGAAAGGTTAGGCCTGGAAAGACACAAGTCCGAATCCTACAGGGATTATGTGGAAAGGATCAGGGATAAATACGGAATTGTAGTCAATGGCAGGGCGATCATGGAAGCCGCCTTTGAATCAGGGAGGAAGGATATCGAATCGGATCTGATCTTTAGTGACCGCGAGGATGTTCTGGATAACCTCTACCGCCTCCATTTTGATATTGACGACAACAGACTGGATCTAAAAAAAGAAAAGGATTTTCGGATATCACTTTTTGATTTCAGCAGGCTCAGATCCCTCAATTTTAACATGAAAAGAAGGTTTAATGAAATACAACATCTTATTGAAATATATAAAGAAAAATTTGATCCAAAAATAGAGGGAAAAATCCGCTCTTCCCTTCGATACTTCTATTATGGAAGCCATGAGAATTCCGGCATCAGGATCACATATTCCGAGGATCCCGACATTGCCAACCATGAGGACCTGGAGCGGCTCCCCCTGGAAATGATTATGACGCGGTCCGGTGAATTGTCATCCGGGGATATCAGGATAGACGACCTGATTCCCTCTGAGGTCTTAGACATGCTTCAATCAAGTATGAATAGGAGATATAATGAATTTCTCTCCCATAAAAGGTATGATCTCGAAGTACTCTCAAAGATAAGGGACTTCAGGATTCTTGTGAACCTCATGTATACGAGAGAGCTTGCCAGGGAGTTAGGAATCACCACCCCGCTTGATCCGGTGCTCTCCTTTCCCCTCGGATCCAATTCCATCAGTATACTGGAAGCAGCCTTGGCCTATCAAACCATGGTAGATGGGCGCAGATACTATATAACTCCGGATTTGCCGAATATGGTGCCCATAATCACCCGGATCGTGGACAGGGAGGATAATATCCTTTGGCAGTATGAGCCCCGTTCCAAAAAAGTGCTAACCGGCAGGATAACGGATTCGGTTTCGGAGATTTTAAGGATGGTCATGGAAAATGGAACGGGAAGGAATGCAAGAAACGCGATCCGGTTATCCATGGAATTTGAAAACGGGAAATATGATGTTTCAATCCCTTCCTTTGGAAAGACAGGTACTGCCAACCGCTATACCAACTCGAGTTTTGTGGGCATTATCCCGAGTTTAAATAAAGAGACCGGTGACTTTGATATCAAGGACAGCTACGTGATTGCGAGTTATGTGGGTTATGATGATAATCGGCCTATGAAGGGGAAATATATAACGATATACGGATCTTCCGGCGCCCTTCCCATCTGGATAGATACCACGAATATCATCGCCAATTGCCCTGAATACAGGAAAGGTATTCAAACCCATAATATAGCCTTCGACGAACAAAAAGGATTTTCAGTAAACGACAGGAATTTTCGAAGGGTGATGATCTCTTCCGTTACGGGTCTTCCGCTCCAGGGAAATGAAGAAACGGTTTTTGAGGACGATGCCAAGGAAGTCTACGGAAATATGGAAATAAAGGGCCGGACATCCATCCTGAAAAGAAAATTTGAACCCCTCGGTGGAGCGAATAATGTTAAAATCAACTAATTTAATTCACATAATAACTTTTTTAGCTGTGTTTTTCTTCTTTAGTTGTACACCCCGGACCAAAACAGTGACCGTTGCACCCTTGCCGGAGATAAAACCCGTTCCAACTTTGCCGGCGGATGTTGTGGACAAGAAGATATCCGATTTGGAAGGGCTTATAGAAAATAACATGATCGCAGAAGAAGACATGGATATAGCACTCGGCCTTCTATCCGATTACAGGAAAATCAAGTCTCTGATCGGAAAACCCGTGTCGGAATCAGAAAATCAGGAGATAATAAATATCCTGTTCCGGGACCTGAGTAAATTGGATGAGAAGGCTCTATCAAAACATGTAAAACCCGAAAAGGAGACCCACCCTCAGCCCGTTGAGGATTTTTTTGTCAAGCGAAAGATCATTCTGGATCGTTATCTGTCAGGAGATTATCAGGGCGTCATTGATGAGTGTGTTGAATTGGAGTCTGCGTTTGGACCTGATTCCCTGACGTCTGAAATAGGCCTCCTCTTTGCGGAGTCCCTTTCAAAAAGGGGCATGCTGAAAGAAGCCGTAAATATCGGCGAGAAGATTGTACGCGAACTGGAAGGCAAACCGGATATCATCTATCTGCGTGCAGACTTGATAGAATGGCTTCTTGAGTTGGGTAAGAGGGATAAGGCCGCGCAATCCTATGAAAAACTCACCGATAACCTCGACGAAAGGGAGGTCATACTTGGAAGGGTAAAAAACAGCATGGAAGGATTGACCCAGGAGAAAGGCCCTTATGTCCAAAAAGCCCCACCCGGAGAGGGTCCTGGTAAAGAGGTCGGGTCCTCCGAACCTCAAAGGATTGAGACCATTCTCAAGGAAGTGGAAAAACTGGTCGGCAAGCACGACTTTATGGGCGCCGAAATGCTGTTAATAAAAGGGAGGTTACGGCTTCAAGATGATCCGAATGCGGAAGTTTTAGAGCAGGCCTTTAAAACCGTGGAACTCGCTGAAGAAAGATACCGGGATAGGCTTTCGAATCAAAGGAAGACCATAGAGATGGCCAGAAGGTTAATCGATGAAGAGAAATATGAGGAGGCGATTTCGAGTCTTGAACCTTTGGAAAATTCCAATGAAAATGACATCGATGTTCAAAAGATCAAGGATCTTGCCGTTGAAAAGCTTATAAATCGTGAAATTAACCGGGCCGCAAAAATCTTTTTACAGGCAAAAAAAGCCAGTGACCCCAAAAGGAAGAAGGAACTTTTGTTAAATTCCCATGATATATTAAAGAAACTCGTCGAAAAATATCCTTCGTCTACTATGATTAATAAGCTAAATAATTATTTGATGAGGGTAAATGATGAACTGAAAAGGACCGGGGACCAGACAGGGTAATATTTATTTATTGAATAAAGCTCTGTTACCCTTTACAATTGGCAGTCATGAATTATTTTATAGGTAAGCCTAAAAAAGATTTAAGATTTTGTAATGAAAAGCCGATATGAATGTTAACTATTGATATAGACAGGTTCTTTGAAAAATGAGATTAAGGTAAAGGTACCACTCAACTTCAACACCACAATATAAACCGCAGGACAGTTACTGATTTTTGTTGATCGGCGGCTTCCAAGGGTTACACTTAGAAAGGGGAGTTATGGGTGGTATTTTAAAGAGCTTCTCGGGTGTGCGTGCATCTTTTCTACCGGGCATCTCCATATTATAAAAAAATGAGAAGAGATTTGTTCCGGAGAGAATAACGGCATCTGGGGAAGCCACAATTATAGAGGCCCTGTTTCTATGTCCATTTTTCAGCCCAACCTTGATCTTGATTTTTAGCGAATAGTTAACATTTCAATTAATTTCATATATTTACCCGCAGATCCCTATCAGGGACCTGCGGGTTTTTTATGATACTTCTGGCAAATATATCTGTGAATTATACGATATCGCACGGCGAGATAGATATAACCCGCCGTATATAACAACGAAAAGGATGCGCCGAAAATCCGGATGCAGCTTTCGGGCACCTCGGGATACAGGATACTATTCAGGAAATGATAAATGAAACTTCCGGCGTACACACTTCCCGAATCCTTCCAAGTATACAGGTAATTTTCCAGGGACGTCAGAGGGCAATAAAAGCCCCCAAGGTTGAGAATAAGCGTGAAGAGCAATCCCGCCACGTGAAGGATGGCAATCCTGGATTTTCTCAGGGCAAAGATAAATCCGAATATAAGAAACAGTATCCAGATGATATGTATTATAATCGTAAGATAGGCTAAGAAACGATGGATCATTTGTTATGCCCATTGAAACATCCCATCTTCATAGATGATTACTTTCTCACCTGAATGAAGGTGCGCTGTGACCGTCTTATTCTCCGTATTGACCAGATCCCAGTGGAGGGCGGAATCATTAAAACCCAACCGCCTTTTTATCTCCTTGGTAAGTTCCGAAGGATCCCCGTCAAAGGTATCCGAATAGGAAAGGCCTAAGGCCAGGTGGGAATTGCCATAGGGTCCTCCGAAATTTTCGTCGTAAAGGGTGTTTGCCATAAATTTATTGATTTTAGAAAAACGCCTGTCCGTCAGTGAGAACTCCCCTACCCTTCTGGCGCCCTTGTCCATGGACAACTGTTTTTCAACAAAATTCTTCCCCTTTTTGGCGTCTATCTTAATAACCGAACCTTTTTTAAATTCCAGTTTGATGCCCTCGGCATAATTCCCGTCACGAAATGAAGGCAGATTCGCATAATAGACCCCCTTCGTACCCCTCCAGTCCGGGGATATAAATAACTCGAAGCTGGGGATATTATGCCCTGAAATACCGATCCATCGCCTCCTTTTCCCGGGAAAAATCTGTAAATCAATATTCTCAGACCGGACATGATAGAATTTTACATCCAGCCCGTTGATCCATTTTTTTATTAACACCGCCTCATTGAAGATTTTCTTCCACTCCTCCACGGGGTCCTTTTTGTCAAGATAGCATGCACGGATAACCTGGGATGTATACTGTTCCATGGAAAGCTTTGCCTGTTTTGCGAGCTCCGGTGTTGGCACCATGCAGAGAGTCCATCCAAAATAACCCTCCTCCTCTCTTTTCCACAGGATATCACGCAGGGACTTCCTTGCGACTGCGGCCTTTCCGATCCGGTCCGGATTAATATGGCGAAGATGGGTGATGGATTCGGGGGCATGAAGATAGATACTTCCGTTCAGATTTTCGCACAACTCCTTTTCACCCGGCCCGTTGAAGACGAGCTGTCTGTCATTCGCCCGTTCAAAAAAATTGCGGTCCATCTGAGGTGTATTCCCCATCCTGAGAATCGGATTCATACCTAAATCCAGGATCTTGGCTTGAAGGATTTCAGCGAGTTTAATAGCGGGAAGATCAAATCTTATCAGGACATTATCCCCGCTCCTGAATCTCCGGGTCCTCGCCATTTTCAGCCCCCATAGAAGCACCTCGGAATATCTGTCCAGTTGGGTCCTTGTAAGCATAATATCCGACACCTCCTCATTCTTCATTAGGTAGTGCTCATTCAGAAACAATCGTTTTCTGGATGGAGCTTTCAACGGTCATCGGTCAGCAATCAGCCAAGTCTTTGTTTTTAATGTCTTTTGCTGATAGCTGAATGCTGATAGCGCGAATTCAAAAACCTTCGTTTTTGGATGAGCTAGGTAATATCTATCACACATCCGACGATTGTCAATTAGATGATTCATATCCGCAATGGTGAACCAAAGATTTTCTTTTATTTGAAAGAGAAATCGAATATATATGGGTCATGAAATCCTCAAAACCCTCTTCAAGGAAATATCTTTGTGTACACGGGCATTTCTACCAGCCCCCACGCGAGAACCCATGGCTTGAGATAATTGAAATCCAGAAATCCGCAAGGCCTTACCATGACTGGAATGAAAGAATCACGCGGGAATGCTACGGGCCGAATACCCGAAGCCGATTGCACGGCAGGGACGACAGAATACTGAAATTGATCAACAATTTTGAATATATGAGTTTTAACTTCGGTCCTACCCTCATCTCATGGCTGGAAGCCAAACACCCGTGGATCTATTCCCAGATCCTGAAGGCGGACAGAAAGAGCCAGGAGAAATATGCTGGACATGGAAACGCCCTTGCGCAGGTTTACAACCACATCATCATGCCCCTGGCATCAACCCGGGACAAGCTCACGCAGATTCGCTGGGGCAAGACAGATTTCAGGCACCGTTTCGGTCGCGATCCCGAGGGGATGTGGCTTGCGGAAACGGCCGTTGATCTGGAGACCCTGGATCTTATGGCAAAGGAAGGAATCCGGTTCACGATCCTCTCCCCCACGCAAGCCAAGTCTATTAGACCATTGGCCAAGAGATCCCCGAAAGGAGGGAAGGCACCGGACCCGGGTCCATGGCAGGATGTGTCGGGGGGTAAAATAGACACGACTCGCCCTTACCGTGTTGTCCTAAACGGTAAGGATAGATCGTTCATTGATGTATTCTTCTATGACGGACCATTATCCAAGTCTATCGCCTACGAAAAAGTCCTCGCATCGGGCGAGGATTTACTCGCGCGTATCCACAGGATCTTTGATACCTATAATGACGGCCCTCGACTTGTTAATGTGGCAACGGATGGTGAGTCCTACGGGCACCATTTCAAATTCGGTGAAATGGCGCTGTCATGGCTCTTCAACCGCGTGGAAGGAGAAAATGAGATTTTCTTGACCAATTATGGCCAGTTCCTTGAGCTGTTTCCACCCGAAAAAGAGGTGGAGCTGTTCGAAAATAGTGCATGGAGCTGTTCCCACGGGGTGGGCAGGTGGTACAGGGATTGCGGGTGCAGTGTTGGCCGGAACCCGTCATGGAATCAAAAGTGGAGGGGGCCTCTGCGGGAAGGGATGGACTGGCTGTCCAAGGAATTAGCCTCTATCTTTGAGAGGCAAGCCCAAAGATTGCTCAAAGACCCATGGCGGGCCCGGGACGATTATATAAAGGTACTGTTAGATCCTTCGGATAAAGGGAAAGCCGGTTTCATAGGGCGAAATTCATCAGGAATCCAGAGTGATGAACAAAAAACAGAGCTGTTTCAACTCATGGAATCCCAGCGGATGTCTCTTTATATGTTTACAAGCTGCGGCTGGTTTTTTGATGATATTTCAGGCCTTGAGGCAACCCAGGTGCTTATGTACGCGTCCAGGGCCATGGAATTGGTCCGTGAATGGTCGTCTGTTGAGCTTGAAAATGGGTTTATGAATTTTTTATTTCAGGCCAAAAGCAATGACCCTTCTTACGGAAACGGAGGCAAGATCTATCAGGAACGGGTCAAACCTTCTCGAATAGATCCCTCCTTTGCCGCGGCCCACTACGCCATCGCTTCTCTTGTGGAGGAATTATCCTTAGATCATTACCCGTTTCCTCCATTGAAAAGGGTGCTTTATGAACGAAGGTTCAAGGATTCGGGTGTTCACCTATGTATAGGGGAAATCAGTATTTCGGAAGAGAAAACGGGAAGGAAGTTCAGGAAAGGTTATTTAGCCTTCCGGCGGAAAGGCAGCGACCTGGGCTGTATTGTGGGTTCCTCACCCGGAATCGGTCTTGAGCAAATGTCGGATGAGATCCGGAATTCCCTTGAAGATTTCTCTTATGAAATATTGGAGCAGATATTTAAAAAACATGTCCCTGAATTTAAAAAGTTTTTTCTCAAGGACCTCATTCCCGACGCGAAAAAATTCATTATTAAGGGTTTGGCGGATGATCTTGACCGCCTCGCGAAAAAATGGATAGGCGCTCATGAGGAATCCATTGGGGAGGTATTGGAAATGCTTCAGGAGGCAGACCAACACCCTTCCCATTTTTTAAGGGGGTTTTTTTATCTTCCGTTTCTTAAAGGGCTTTATGACCGCTTGATGCCGGATACTGAAAAAAATGAAATTGACTGGAAAGATCTCACGGACCTCGCGTCCCTTTGTGAGCCGCCCTCCTTCCACGCCCTCTCCAAGGAACCGGCAATAAATCAGTTTTTACGGCAACAGATGGATTCTTTCGCCGATACAGGATCCATTGTTTTTTTGAAAAATATGATTAATTTCTTGATTTTTATCAGAAATCTGGATGTGGAACCTGATCTCTGGGAGTGCCAGAACCTGTTCTATGATCTCCGCCAGGACCCCAAATTCATCCATTCCCTCGACCCCGATGTCCTGATCCTGTTCAGGGAATTAGGGGCGGCCTTAGGCTTTTTATTTGAGGAAACGAAAGATGATTAATCTCGTCATGGTATTGCATTGTCATCAACCTGTAGGAAACTTTGACCACGTTTTTAAAATGGCCATGGAAAAGTGCTATCACCCTTTACTTGATCTCCTGAACACGCATCCCCTCGTCAGGGCCGGATTGCATTTTTCAGGTCCGCTGTTGGAATGGATAGAGAGGAACCGGCCCGAAAGCCTGGAAATGATCGCGGCAATGACCGAGCGAAAACAGGTTGAAATGCTTTCCGGCGGATTTTTTGAGCCCCTGCTTGCTACAATTCCCGTGCGTGACGCAAAGGGGCAGGTCCGGATGATGAATCATTACCTTTCAAGACGATTCAAGAGCAATCCCACGGGATTCTGGTTGGCGGAACGGGTCTGGGACCCGGCCCTGCCCCTGATCCTCGAAGATACGGGTATGACTTATACTGTTGTTGACGATACACATTTTTACTACGCGGGTCTAAGGCCCCATGAGATCTACGGAATATACCGGACGGAAAAAGAGGGTCATACCCTGAGTCTCCTCGCAACACCCATGGAAATGCGTTATTTGATACCATTTAAACCAGTAGAAGAAGTTATCGATCACCTCAAGGCCCAGGATGATATGGGACATGATCTGGCAGTGTATGGCGATGATGGAGAGAAATTCGGTCTCTGGCCCGGTACCTATGAATGGGTTATTGAAAAAGGGTGGCTTGCGAGATTTTTTTCCGAAATTGAAAATAACAGGGATTGGCTGAGGACCATGCTGCCCGGAGACTATATTTCGTCAAGGGTACCGTTGGGTCGCCTCTATCTCCCACAGGCCTCCTATGAGGAGATGACGGAATGGGCCCTGCCCCCGGAACGGGCTCGATCCCTGGAAGATATCATCAAAACCCTGAAACAGGACAACCGGTGGGAGGAGTGGCGGCCCTTCGTGCGCGGCGGTATATGGGACAATTTCTTAGTGAAATATGACGAATCCAATCGCATGCATAAAAAAATGATATTTCTCAGTGAAAGGCTTGATCCCGACGAGAAGGCAAGAGATTTCCTCTGGAGGGCACAGTGCAATTGCGCGTACTGGCACGGCGTCTTTGGAGGTCTATATCTCGGGCACCTGAGAAGGGCTGTTCATGAAAACCTGATCAGGGCCCATGAAGGAATGATTGATGGATCCGGAGAAGATATCCGCCTCCTTCATCACGACATCGATAAGGACGGCCTGGAAGAGATACTGGCCTGGAGCCGGGAATTAAGCCTGGGCATAGCGCCCGCGAAGGGAGGAGGGATATTCGAGCTATGCCATTTCAAAAGCGGCATAAACCTCTGTGACATTCTCACGAGAAGGCTTGAGGCCTATCACTATGGGATCCGGGATGTTGAAAAAAGCGATCCCTCTGAAAAAGAAAGGATCTCTTCGATTCACGACTTGGCCCAGTCCGGTGGCGAGGACCTTGAAAAACTCCTTGTTTTCGATAATTATACGAGGATATCTCTCCTTGATCATTTTCTTGGTCCTGACGCGACACCCCAGGGCTATGCGGTCAATGATTTCCCTGAAGAAGCGGGTTTCATTCAGGGTCAGTACCAGGTAAAAAAATCGGAAGTCACTTCGGAAGAGGCCGTGATTGAGCTTTACAGGAAGGGCCTTATCCATGAATCCCCTCTGTTCCTGACCAAGTCGATACACCTGATCCGGGGCGCCCGTATAAATATCCATTATGGATTTGAAAATCAGGGTGCCGTGAATATCTCGACGCGCCATGGATGCGAATTTAATCTCAACCTCTATTCTGACCAAGACCCGAACAGATATTATTTTTCCCCTGAATCAGGGAGCCGGATGGAGGTTTCGGAGACCGGAGGGGTGAATGGTATTACCCGCTTTGAGCTAATAAACCGTTCGGACGGGCTGAATGTATCCTTTGTCCTTTCGGAACCTGCCTCGGTCTGGTTTTTTCCGATAATGACCGTTTCCAAATCCGAAGAAGGTTTTGATTACACCTACCAGGGGACAGGTCTGCTCTTCCTCCTCCCCCTGGATCTTCTACCCGGCAAAAGGAAAGCGCTTCAGATCAGGATAGAGTTCACGTACCAAGGAGCTTAACAATATCTAAGAGCTCCTCTTTTACCTGCCGGATGAACACCACGGGATCATGAGAACCCCCTTTCGAGGTCATTCGAAGCCTCTTTTTGGCCCCCTCGATGGTCAGCTTTTCATCATGGAGCAGGCTCTTTATCTCCATAATGATCTCAAGGTCCCTTTTCTGATAAGTCCTTTGATTGGAGTCGGCCCTGCCGGGCCTTATCTGGGGAAATTCGCTCTCCCAATATCTTAGAACATATGGTTCAACCCCGATGATCCGGCTCACTTCACCAATTCTGAAATATCTTTTATCGGAAGGAATCTCCATAACATTCATTAACCCTCTCTGAGTTTGCCGCCCGTCTCTTCCATTATTCTTTTGATGATGCCTTCATGCAACCGGTTGACCGATTTCCCGTCCAATGTACTATCCTTGGATCTATAACAGACCCTGAAACTGATGGCCTTTTTTGAAAGACCTATCTTCTTTCCTTCATAAAGATCAAAAATCCGGACCGATTCAACCAGTCCCCGCCCTTCCCTTTCAATAATATCGCGGATCAGCGCGCTTTCTGTTTTGATATCCACAATGATTGAAAGGTCTCTGATAACCGATGGAAATCTCGATAAAGGTTTAAATTCGATTATCTGTTCACGCCTTTTTTCTAACAGCGCCTCAATATCTATCTCAAACAGGTAGGCATTCTCCGTCTTGATATCGAACCGGTCCAAAACATCAGAATTCACCTGCCCAAGGCTTCCTATATATGTATCCTCTATGTAGATATGACAGGATATTCCGGGATTATACCAGGGTTCGGGTTCATCTCTTTTAAATGTAGTCAACCCCATACCCAGGGATCTCAAAAGAACCTCAACAGCCCCTTTGATATCAAAAAAATCAACGCCCCTGATATCGTAATACAGCCATTCCTGCTTATACATCCCCGTCATTACCGCAGCGAGAAAAAGCCTTTCCCGGGGCAGGTCCCTCGAATCGTCGGCTATAAAGATATTCCCCCATTCATACATTTTCAGGTCCGTTTCCCCATGAGCGATGTTCTCCCGCAACGTATCGAGGAGGCCCGGTACAAGGGATGTACGCATGACCGACTGGTCCGCCGTCAGGGGATTCTGGAGAGACACAAAGGACCGGATAGGACTGCCCTTTTCCGCACCAAGCCGATCGGCGGAATCCGGTGAGATGAAACTATAGGTAATAATCTCGCCGAAACCAAGTCCCGCCATGATCTCGCTGACTTGATCGCGAAGTACAAGCCCGGGTGGATCACCTTCTTCCGAGGATCGTACGAGGGGGTTCGTAACCGGTATTTTATCGTATCCTTCAAGTCTTGCCACTTCTTCCATGAGATCTACTTCGCGTGAAATGTCGACCCGGTAGCTCGGTGGTATGACCTGAATCCTATCATCATCCGAATCGATCACTTCCATTTCAAGGGATTTCAGAAAGGAACCGACCTTCTCCTTTGAAAGGGAGGTGCCTAAAAAATCATTCGTCTTACGGATCCTTAAATTGATTACGGGCGGCTCGAAGGGCTCCGGATAGACGTCTATAACTCCCCTGTTAACCCTTCCCCCCGCTAAATCGGAGATCAGCATCAGGGCACGCCTCAAGGCGTTTTGTACTCCCCCGAGGTCGATCCCCCTTTCGAACCGATATGCCGCCTCAGTGGAAAGGCCGAGGCTTTTTGATCCCCTCCTCACGGTTACTG
>CAYTUL010000042.1:0-14279 GCA_964441135.1 uncultured Desulfobacteraceae bacterium
GTCTTAGACTACCCATGGAAAAATATCATTTTAGCGAATACAAGGAATTCGATTCGAGTTCAATTATTGTGGACAAGGCGGTCAGGGACCTATGCAAACAGAACGCCTGCGGTCAGTACGGGAAAAATTATATGTGTCCCCCGGCCCTTAAAGGGATCGAAGAGTGGGAAGAAGAGATATCCTCTTTTAAAAAGGGTGTCATCATCACGAAAGTGTACCAGGGTAAAAACAAATTTGACATGAAGGCGATGTTTGAAGGGATAAGGGATTTTCAGAAAACACTCGACCGCCTTAAAAAGGATTTGGAAAATCAATCACCGGATAAAAGGTATCTTTTTCTGGGTGCGGGCGCCTGTTCCCTGTGTAAAAAGTGCGCCATAATGGACGATGAACCCTGCCGATTCCCGGAAAAGGCCTTTCCGTCACTCGAGGCCTGCGGTATCGATGTGATGAGCCTTAGCAAAAGCGCCGGTGTGAAATACAACAATGGGGAAAATACAATCACCTATATCGGCGCGATATTGTATTCGGATTAGGCCTATTTCCCCGACTTGAGTGTTTCTATCTCTTCCCTTGCTTTGATCAATTCCTCGTTTGTCAGCCGTAATCGATTTACTAAAATTTCGGAAAATATCCGGTAAAGGATATATGAAAAGGCAATCTTGTCATTACCGGATAATCTGTCAATATAGGAAGCGTCCGTCGCCAGACAAATAGTCTCCCCGACCGCGTAAACAGATGCCGATCTCGGTGAACCGTCGATTATTCCCATTTCGCCGAAAACGTCTCCTGTGCGTTGTAGATAGCTCAATTCCTTATTACTTTTTACCACGCGAACCTTGCCGGAGATAAGAAAATATATCCAGGAGTCCAGCATCCCCTCTCCCAAGATCTGCTCCCCGGGCTCATATTTCCTGATCTTACTCAACTCCAGAATCCCCTTTAGATCTTTCTCGGAAAAGGCTTTGATTGTCGGCATCTGCATAAATCTTTGAACATATTTCTCATTATCTTTCAAATAATCAGATTCAATCATCCTGTTTACCTCCTCCACAACGCGATAATCCCATTTTTAGTATCTGAAATCCGGGCATAAGCGAACACCGGTTCTAAGGACGTATTGACGATGAATATCGCCTTTCATAGACAAATTGCTTATCATAATATCACATTTTACGAAGGCCCATCAAGTGATCCTTAAAATTCATGGGATGTTCAGGACGGCGGCATAGCATTCCTCAGGGTGTGATTTGTCCTGAATCCACTTTTCCCCAGCATTATCCGGTTAGGATATTGCTTATCCGTTGAATTAATGGTCTGCGGGGGTCTCTTTGAAGAGACGAACTCGTTTATGTGCAAGTTTTTTGCATTAAGGTAGACGAGGCGGGCAGAGGGCTTTTTCCTCAATTAGATGGAATAAAGAACTATTCACTTTGGAGGAGCATTCTGCCCGCCTGGGGAAGGTCTTACACAAATATCTTGCTTCTAACATTTTCGTCTCTGAAAAGAGATCCCCACAGACCATTTTTCTCGATAAAGGTGTATTATGCAAAATTCGAACCGGACAATGCTGTTTTTCCGAATTTTCATGCATTCATTTTTCGTCCGGATCGGCGTTGCCCGGATATTTATTACTTTTAATCCTCTTGCCGTGATAACAATGCAATGGCCTGTTGACAAGGTACCCCACACAGAGATTGCAATGGAGGCACCTCGACGGTTCGCGACTTCCCTTGCGAATTTTTTCCGGAAATTTCGGATCTGCAATGAGGGCCCTGGAAAGAGAAATATAATCGGCCTGTTCCTGCTCAATAATCTTCTCCATTAGGGCTGGTCTTATCAGTCCTCCGACTAAAAATACCGGAACATCCACCTTGTTTTTGATTGCTTTCGCACTTTCCAGATTATAAGCCTCCACAAAGGGAAGCGGATTGACAATTTTTCTTCCGAAGAACCTTAAAAAAGACCGATATATGGGATTCTTTTTTTTATAGATGTCCCAATCATCAAGAATGGCTTCAATGGGAAAATCCCCCCTCAGCATCGAGAAATTATCCTCACTTATCCCGCAGCTTACCTCGATGCCGTCGAAGCCCATATCGCTGATCATCCGGGCCATTTCAACGCTTTCTTCCAATCGAAGGCCGCCTTTCATTGTGTCGTACCCGTTGATTTTTATTAGTATCGGAAAGCTTTCCCCTACCTGTCTGCGGCAACGGGTATAAATCTCAAGCAGGATGCGTACTCGATTTTCAATAGATCCGCCCCATTGATCCTTTCGCCGGTTGGTATGAGGGCAAAGAAACTGATTGAGGAGATAGCCGTGAGCCGCGTGTATTTGGACGGCGTCAAAACCGCTCTCTCGTACTCTCTTTGAGGCCATGGCAAAGGCCGCGATAATCCTTTCGATATCATCTTCCGTCATTTCCCTCGGTGTAACCAGAACAGATTTATCCTTTACGGCCGACGGGGCTATTGGCTGCCTGCCCGCCGCTACCCAGGTAGTCTGTCTTCCGCAGTGGGCAATCTGCATCGCGATTTTTGAGCCATGTCCGTGAACGTGTTCCACCAGTTTTTTATAAGCGGGTATATGCTCATCCCTGTCAATGCCCTGCATCCCCTTAAAGAAGCTGTTTCCGTCACGAGCGACAAATGCCAACCCGGTTACTATAAGCCCGACTCCACCACTGGCGAGTCTTTCATACAACTTGAAGAGCGCCTTTTCGGGAAACCCATCCCTGTCGGACATGCCCTCGTGAGTGGCCGAACGAATGAGTCTGTTTTTCAGCTCAAGACCTTTAATATGAGTGGTGTCAAAAAGTGAATTCATAGGATGAATGCCTTCAAAACCCTTGCTTATTCAAAAACGTATGTCAATACAACAATTTCACCCGAGGGAGGTTCCCGTGACCCATTCTCTTAGCCGTTCGTTACAGGGATTGTCCTTTGGAAGCGCCCTTCCTCAAGTATAGAAAATGAGAGCAAAAAATCAATCGGAAAACCCGAAGGCCTATTGAAATAGGATCCAAAGGATGTTACTGCTTTATGGGATACTCTCAAATCGGGGTTGATGGGTGTCCTTCTTTCCAGACAATGGGAAATGCTTCCGATAACATAAACTCTGTTATGCAAAACTGGGGCGTTTTTTCATCAGAAAAGCGCGATTTACCGGAGGTCAGAAATGTATGATTTTTTATTGAAGCCCGAGGAGCGGGCAGTCAGAGATGAAGTGAGGGATTTTGTAAGAGCTGAGGTCTCAAGTGATTTCCTCAGAAGGATGGACAGGGATGAGATTATCTATCCGAGAGATTTCGTGGAAAGCCTGGCAAAGCGTAATCTGCTCGGTATTCGCTTCCCGAAGGATCTTGGAGGAAGGGGTCTGTCCTGGGTGGCCGAGGTTGCCGCCATCGAGGAAATAGGTTGTCTGGGTATGGCCCTCGGTTGCGCTTTTGCCATGCCTTCTATCATCGGGGAGGCCTTGAATCTATTCGGGACATATAAGCAGAAACAGAAATATCTAAAACCTTACCTTGAAGGGAAACTCGTTTCCGCTGAAGCCCTTACCGAGCCCCGGGGAGGTTCCGACTTCTTCGGAGCGACAACCAGGGCGACCCTGAAAGGAGATCATTTCATTGTTAATGGTCAAAAACGGTTTGTCGTCGGCGCCGAAGGCGCGGACTTTTTTTTGGTCTATTGCAGGACGAATTTTGAATCAAAAGCGGATAAGTCCAACCGGATCAGCCTCCTCATCGTTGACAGGGGTCCGGGTGTGAAGACCGAATACCTTTACGGCCTTATGGGATGCAGGGGCGGTGGAACGGGCAGGCTGGTCTTTAAAGATGTGAAGGTCCCTGAAGAGAATCTGGTTGGAGATCTGCACGGTGGAGCGGCCTGTTTTAACCGGATGATGATTCCCGAGCGATTGACCTCCGCGGCCGGATGCCTCGGGGTCTGGGGAGTCCTTGATCTGGCTGTTAGGTATTCAAAAAGGCGTAAAGCCTTCGGCAAGCCCATACACCAATTCCAGGCGATCAATTTTATGGTCGCCGACTCCATTAGCCAGCTTGATGCGGCAAGGGCATTAATCTATATGGCAGCCAGGGCCGTAGATGAAAATTACCCCGGTGTCCGGCGTATCGTAAGTGAAGCCAAAAGGTTTGCCACGGAAGCGGCCTGGGAGATTGTTAATAACGCCATGCAGATCATGGGCGGGATCGGATATACGGACGTTTACCCTGTAGAACGTGCGCTCAGGGACATCCGGCTTGCCATGATATGGACCGGAACGAGCCAGATAATGAACCTCCTTATTCAGCATGAGTATTATGATCAAGTGCTGAATCAACCCTATTATCGCAGGAAACTTGAACAGGACGCAATGCACCCCGATGAGAGCGAACGTTGTTTTGATGATGAGGATATGTGGCGGATCCATGACAGCGAGATGTCATAGCTATTCAAGATCTATTTGCCCGATTCTTCTATGATCTCCTTGAGTCTTTTGGCATTGTCAACGGCATGGCCTTCAAAATCATTGTCAAAATAGATGAAAATATCCTTTTCCCAGGCATTGACCTTTTCAGCCCAGGTCCGCAGCTCTTTTTCCGAATATTTGGAGGCATAGAGTTTCCGGGAACCGTGAAGCCGGATATAGGCAAAATCAGCGGTCATTTCCTCACATGACGGATATCGCCCGGCCGTGTCCGCCGTACAGAGGGCGATGTTGAATTCTCTCAGTATACGGAATGCGCGACCATTGATCCAGGACGAATGGCGAATCTCAAGCGCATGACGAATCCTCGGATCCAGTGATTTACAAAAATTCCTGAGTACCTTCTCATCAAAGGCCAGATTCGGCGGCAACTGGAAGAGTATGACACCTAATTTTTCTCCAAGGCCGGCCGTGACACCATAGAGACGATCCAGAGGTTCGGCATGGTTTTCAAGTCGTTTGGTGTGGGTGATGTATTTGCTGCCTTTTACACTCCACAAAAAATGATCCGTGGTTCTTGCTTTCCAGTTTTCAAAGGTCTTGAGGCTCGGCAGCCGATAAAATGAGGCATTGAGCTCAACGGTGTCGAAATGTCCGGTATAGTACTCCAGCCATCTTGATTTGGGCCATTTGACGGGATAAAAGGTCCTTTGCCAGTGCTTATAGGTCCATCCCGATGTACCGATCCTTATCGAAACGTCCTTTTCCATGGGTTGATCCTGTTCATCATGAGGGCGATCATACATGGAGGGTATATGGTATCATTCTATGAAAAGTCCATACAGGTTATGCTGACCCACCATCAAAAGGTAAGACAGGTATGGATAGAAAGGCTCAAGGCGTAAGGCTCAAGGTTCAATTCAAGTTCAAAGGCGTTGCTTTACGATTTTTCCTTGCGCCCTGCGCCCTATGCCTTTGGCCTCAAATCTATATCTCCTTGAAAATAAATATCATACCGGATATCCATCTTCATGCATAGCCTGATAATTATGACCCGGGCTAAAAGACCGGGTTTCTTACATCAAATGAATTTGATGGTGGATTTTGGGGTTACCAAGAAAAAAGGAACGCCCTTGATGCTCATGGGCGTTCCCTGATTGCCTTTCTATCCCTTTCCGCCTTCCCGATCCAGTTAACCCGCGGCCGCTCGATCATAAAGCCACCTGAGCTTCGACTTATCCGTCTTCTCTTCCGGTATTAGGGCAACGGGGAGCGCCTCCTCGATTCTTTCCACCGGCACGAAAGTCACATCCTTCCGGACATCATCCGGAAGTTCCTCAAGGTCCCTCTCGTTCCGTTTGGGCAATATGACGGTGGTCAATCCGGCGCGATGGGCCGCCAAGACCTTCATCTTTACGCCACCCACTGGCAGAACACGGCCTCTCAGGGTGACTTCGCCGGTCATACCGACGTTACTTCGAATCGGTCTGCCGGTAAACAGGCTGGTCATTGCCATTACCATGGCCACTCCGGCGGACGGCCCGTCCTTTGGAATCGCTCCTGCCGGCACATGGATGTGGACGTCTTCTTTTTTAACAACGTCTTTGGGCAGGCCCAGATCCTGGGTCTTGGCCCGCACATAGCTATAGGCGATTTCCGCGCTCTCCCGCATTACATCCCCAAGCTGGCCGGTCAGTTTCAGGTGCCCGTGACCCCTCATTCGCGTAGCCTCGATAAAAAGGATATCTCCTCCCGTGGCGGTCACGGCCAGGCCGGTCGCAATGCCCGGGATATCAATGGATTCCGAGGTTTCGGACTCGAACTTTTCTTTTTTTAGATACTCCCGAACGATCATCGGGGTGATCTCAATCCGTTCCACCTCCTTTGCCGCGATCCCGACGGCTACTTTGCGGCAGACGGTCCCGATCTGACGTTCCAGGTTACGAACGCCGGCCTCCCGTGTATAGTCCTGGATGATTTTTCTTAAGGCGTCCTCGGTGAATGTGATTTCCTCCTCGCTCACGCCGTTTGCCTTTATCTGGCGGGGAATGAGATAGTCCTGGGCTATCCGGACCTTTTCGTAGGAGGTATATCCCTCTAACTGAATGATCTCCATACGATCACGCAAAGGAGGCGGAATCGTGTCAAGCTGATTGGCGGTCGTAATGAAAATAACGTCGCTTAAATCAAAATCCACGTCCAGATAATAATCACGAAAGGCATGATTCTGAGCAGGATCCAGGACCTCAAGCAACGCACTGCTGGGATCTCCACGCCAGTCATTCCCGATCTTGTCCACTTCATCGAGCATAAAGACCGGATTTCGGGTACCTGCTCGTTTGATCGCCTGGATAATACGACCTGGCATGGCTCCGATATATGTCCGTCTATGTCCGCGAATTTCAGCCTCATCCCGCATGCCTCCTAAGCTCATGCGGGTAAACTTGCGTCCCAGGGCCCGGGCAATACTCTGACCCAAACTGGTCTTGCCTACTCCCGGCGGTCCTGCAAAGCAGAGAATGGCTCCTTTGGCTTCACCGGACCTCTCTTCCGAACCCGGCTCATGCTTTAAGCCCCGGTCCCGGACCAGCTTTCGGACCGCCAGATATTCTATGAGCCTGTCCTTTACCTCCTGGAGATCATAATGGTCCTCGTCCAGAACGGTCCTGGCATGTTCGATGTCTAATTGATCCGCACTGAGCTTCTGCCAGGGCAAATCCGTCAGCCAATCAAGATAGGTCTTGATCAGGGGATGTTCCGCGGAGTGGGGGGACATTCCGGCAAGCCGCTTCAATTCCCGCCTGGCCTCTTTCTCCGCCTCTTCCGGTAATTCTGCCTTTGCCAGCTTTTTTTCATACTCGTCAATGAGGGATTCGGACTGATTTTCTTCCGATTCACCTAACTCTTTCTGAATAGCCTTGAGCTGTTGACGCAGAAAATATTCCTTCTGGGCCTTGTCCAGGGTTTCTTTGGCCTCGGATTTTATTTTTTGCCCCAATTTCAGGACCTCTTTCTGATGAGCCAGATGAGAGATCAAAACCTGGAGTTTATCCTTTATATCATCCGCCTCCAGGACATTCTGGGCTTCGGGTATACCAAGCCCGCTGTTCGCGGCCGCCATATAGGCCAGATATCGAGGGTCCTTCACCTGGTCCAAAAAATTCGCCACATCGTCAGGCCAGTTGGGGGAAAGTTTGACGATATCCTTGGCCAGATCCCGAAGGCTGTGGACCAGGGCCTCTAACTCAAGTCCCTCCTCGACTTTTTCCGGAGCCAGACGGACCCTGGCGGTCAGATAGGGCTCTGTATTTGTCCAGTACTCGATACGGAATCGTTCCAGGCCCTGAATGATTATATTCATTGTATTATCAGGCCCCTGAAAAACACGGCTGATGGATGCCACCGTTCCGACATCATAAATCTGTTCCGGCTGAGGTTCCTCTATTGAGGCATCCTTCGAGGCAGCCAGTCCGATCAGCCTGTGCCCTTTAATCGTATCCTCTACCAGTTTCTTCGAACGGGTTATCCCGATGGCAAGAGGCATTACGGAAAAAGGAAATGCTACTATATTACGGAGAGGAAGTATGGGCAACTCCCCGGGCATGTTTTCCATGAGCTCTGTGCTGTCTTTGGTTTGGATAAGATCTATCATTGCCATTTCCTCCGTTTATACCATCCGCCCTTCTTGATTTTACAGGCTCACTATACTCGAAAGACGGCTTCAATCTTTTTTTAAATGAAACATCGGTCTGGTACGAAATGCTACTTGCATTTATAAGTAAGCATCTCAGGGGGGGTTGTCAAGGGGCACGCCCCTGGACCTTTAAGCTCAACATGCTGTTTTTACAGTATATTTAAAGAGCAGACCGTATGCGGGACATTTGCGGTCTCTGTGGGGGCGGGACCACAAAGTCACATGGTTCGAGTGCTTCAAAATCTTTGGTGTTTGGTGAGTCGACAGATCATGCCATTGTCAAATCGTCCTCCCCTATCAGGACTCCATAATGGATGAGGATATACTTGATCGGCATTATCCCGTCGAAGGCAGGATTAAAAAATAAAGCAATGAAATATTCACAATCAGCACCGACAATGAAGAGCCCGTGACCCTTATCCTGTCATGTTCCTTATGAACCCTTCTTGTGTGAAGATAAAGCAGGCAGGTGGAGCCGAGAGCCGCTACCAGGCAATCCACCTTTTGTCCAAAACTAATTTTCAATGTGGTAAAAGAAGAAATGACCAGTAGGGATAACACAGTCTGCAGCATTATCAGGCGTACGTACTTAGCGAAAATAGAGGAGTGAATCCATTTAATGCCTCCGGTCGCGTAATACAAGAACACATAAATAAAGGCCACGACAAACAGATAGCTTTTCGGTTCAACTCTTGGCCCACCGGATCCGTATTCTATTTTAAACAAGAAATATATGGGGCCGGTCAATAGGGCGATAAAGGCCGCCAATTGTTGGAACGAAAAGGGCTCTTCGTCCAGCCAGAAGGCCAGGGTCGTTTTTTTATAGCCGTCGATCCACCCCACATCACATCTCCTTTAACCAGTATCTTTTGATCTTTTGAAATCCGCTTTCCCTTATTTCCACGACTTCAATATACACCCAATCCAGATTATTATTTTGATCCGCCATTGGAATCTTTGCATCGATATAGCGGGATCCCTTGAAGGGCAGATGGTGATAGACCCGGCATGAATACAATTTATAAGCTGCTTCGGAATATTCGTTAAAGGTATAATACTTTCTCAAGTCCCTGCGGCTAATACTGGTATTCTCAGATTTTCCCCAATAAAAATCCAGAAAATTTTCAATGCCTCCGCCAACTGCCTTGTCTTTTACATAACCCTTGAACTGGTCGAACGTGAACTTCTTTTCTATATTTTTACCATTAATCTGTTGTTTCCATTCCTTTCGTATTGTTCCGACCTTTTTATAAAAGCCATCATTATAGATAATATTCACCTTTTCTTTTGCGTTCTCAGATACAGGATATTTATACTTTCTGATTGTCTTGATGATTAAAAATCCATCATCGGGGCTTGACTGCGTTAGTTTATAGTACATCCAGACACTATCTCCTGGAAAACCGCCTTTGATATATATTTCATCATCTTTATAATCCAATCCAAACGCATGTTTTTGGTCTTCCGGACTTTCGAATAAACTGAAACTCGCGGTCAGGTCTGATGAGTTCACCGATCCAACTGGGGGATGTAAAAGGGCAAACGAGGCGCCGGCATTAAAAAAGAGAATAGCGAATAGTATGCATTTAAATTTCGTCATTTACCCTTTTCCCAAAATCCGGCACTTGCTGATTGCTGAATGCTGATTGATTGCTGATAGCGCGCATCCATAAACGGTGGTTCATGGATGAGCACGCATTAGCTTGACATGACCCTATTTACAGCACCGCAATCCGATACAGGTCCGTGTGAGTTAGCCTCTGGTGCTCCATGTGTTCCAGTTCGGCCTCCTTCGCAATATCCAGAATCCTCCCAACACTGAGCCTGCGCTCAAGAGATGGTTCGTGCTCGTCATGAACATAGGGCCACTCAAGCATGACCACTCTTGCTCTCGATACCCTCCGAGCCTCCCTGAGAGCCTGCACCGGATCATCCGTCTCGTGAAGCAAAAGGCCCAGGAAAGACAGATCGAACTCTCCGTTGGCGTAAGGGATCGCCTCCGCACGTGCCTGTTTGAACTCTACTCCCGGCACAAGCTGTCTCGCTACCTCTAACAGGCTACCATTGGCATCGATGCCCACGACTTCAAAACCGCGCGCGAGAAACGCCTCCGCAAAGACGCCTGTGCCCGTTCCAATATCAAGCACGCGCCCTAACCCCAACCCCTCAATACTGAGTGTAATGACGCGGTCTACCTCGAGGAGAGCCAGCCTTTCGTTGGATCGCAAGTGTTCAGGTTCTCCGTGAAAACGTCGTTTATTCGTTGCCTCTGACATTTACCCTTCCTTCGCGCCAATGACGATTCCGCGGGACGTAGTCACGCGGAGCCACCTGGATAAGCAGCGGTAAAAGCGCCCGCTTTTACCGTCTGCCTTCATGAGGATGGCTGATACCGGACACGATCCTATTTAGTTTCCATCCAGAAACAGCTAATTTCTGGATAGAGCTTTCAGCCGTCAGCGACCAGCGGTCAGCCAAGTCTTTGTTCTTGATGTCTTTTGCTGATAGCTGAGAGCTGAATGCTGATAGCGCGAGTCTAAAAAATTCAGTTTTTAGATGAGCACCACTATCTAACATTAGCCCCTCTTTGAATAAGGAGTTCCCTTAAAATGGAACGATGGCAACGGCTCTCATCCTCGCAGTAACAACCTATGGACATATTTGTTTGATGCGAAAGAGCAGCTAACAAATCCAAATCTTTACTCGCCCAAGGCATTTTCAACTCGGCCAAAAACTTTCTCTTGAACGCCTTCCATGATCTTTCGTCCTTCGCAGCCCGAGCCTCCTTCAACAGCGACTCACTGGGAGAAAGGTTAGGAAACCAAACATCATAAATGTTCTTTGAAGAATAGTCCTCCTTTCGCACTCCTCTGGGAGGACGCCTTACCGTACCTATTCGCAGTCCTTCTCTTTCTTCTCTCGGGCTACCTAACCTTACTATTTTAATGGTCATTTCTACTCCTTCCCTAGTTCCAGGACAACTTCAAAATATTTAGATTCTGCAACTTATGATAATAAGAGTCTCTCAGTTTCTTATAGAAGGTTCGGTTTGTACATTGTTGGACGTACCCTTTGCGATCAAAACCACCACTTCTGATGGTACTCCGAATGGAGTCAATACCTTTCGATGCTCTAACTGCCAGCGGTCTTCCTCAATGTATGCGTCAAGGCAAATTGGGCGACAGCCACCTACGATAGATGGGCGCATCCGGAATACTGCCATCCAGATTGATGATACGATGCGCGACGTCATGGTAATACCCTTTGTAAGGCTAGCCAGGCAAAGCCTGCCGCCTGGTATGAGGACACGATACGCCTCCATAAAGACCGCTCGGATATCTCTATCTGACAGAAGATCCAGCACATAGCTGGAAATTACGCGATCGGCAGAATGATCGGATAGCGGGAAATGCACCGTACCATTCGAGTGAAACAATCTCGCCCTCTCGGAATACGCTGTGAGACGCTCTTCCGCAATGCTGATCATGACAGGACTGACGTCGCATCCGATATAGGTTGCAGAACCTGGCAGATACTCTGCCAGAAGACGAGCGGCTAACTTGCCGGTTCCGCACCCAAACTCAAAAACCCTCTGTGCGTCCTGGAAACTGGCATGCGTAATCAGATCATCCAGTGCGGGATCTTCATAGAATCCCTGACTGTCCTGTTTCTTTCCGAATCGATCGTAGTAGGCTTGTGCCTCTGACGCAGTCAATATTGTATACTTATCTGTCATACATCCTTTTTTCGCCCGAAAAGCTCACAGGATTGGATGGATCGTGGCGTAAGCCAATTTCGGGTGAAGCACCTTATTTGGTGGTGAATAGAAATATCATTTTAAAATGAGATTTTATTGATCTTCAAAAGCCTTTTGAAAATCATCTCTTGAAATTCTGGCTTTATGATATCATGTCAAGTGGCTATTATCACGTTATGTTTCACCGGGAGCGGCGATCTATCAGCGATCCGGTGTAAACTTAGGTTAACCTCTTCCTTTAGTTTTTATCATAATAGCCATTTTCTCATTTCAATAAGGATGATTTCATCTGTACCTTCGGGCAGATGAATTTCCCTTATTTTCTCAAAACCAAAACTGCGATAGAATGGAACAGAATAAAAAGTTGCCCATGTATCGATACTCTGAATACCGTCTTTAGCAGCCATTATCAAAACATTGTTCAACAGGTCTTTCCCAACTCCCCGATTTTGAAAATCGATATCCACGAACAGTGTATGAACCCTGTTTTTATCAAAACCACAGATCCCAACGATTTGGCCTTCCTCCCACGCGACGAAATATTGCACAATACAGGATTTTTCGATTAATTTATTCGAAGAATTTGATTCAACTTGAAGACGAATTCCTTTTTCCGTATGCCCTCCCAAATGAAGCGAACGGAAGCACCTTTCTATCAAGGAACTTATGGTAATTGCATCCTCATCGTGAAATCTACGTATTTTCATCTTTTTGCAAGGTTAAGGGGCGCGGGTGAGCAGCGCGGTCACGGCTATGCCCAATAAAAGGGGAAGATGCGAAGAAACTAACTAACTTGATCTGCTAATTCAAGCCGCCTTTCGGTCGCAATGCGCTCTCCCCTCCTCACGGCGTATACTACCCCGGGTTGACTCATTCCCAGCCTCCCAGCTATTTCCAGCATACTATAACCAATCTCTCTGACGGCCCAATAACAGAATAAGCCCCGTGCCTCCGCTTTAATCTTTTCGCGGTTTTTTGAATAAATGTCGCCGATAGATATATCAAATATCTTGAATCCTTAAGACGGGCTGAAAAGTCATTCTGGTCTTTGCTGTCCCTGAATATTCTCCACCGCTCAATACCCCGTATTATCACGTGGCGCAGAACACCGGGAGCATTGAAACGAGCTAATCGTGGCATAACGCATTTCTATCAGTTCAACCATAATAGAGTCAGCTTATTTAGCCCCGTCCCCCTTTTCGGGTGTCCTGTAAAGCATCACCTGCACCCTCTTGTTGACCATCAGCCCTGAATCCTTCGTGAAAAGTAACGGTACCCTGCGGAGCATGCCCATAAAAAGACAAAGCGAGGAAAACCTCCTGTGGCACCCCCTCATGCACAAGTCCAGACATGTTCTTGAATCCGAATTTCCTGTAGTAATCCGGATGCCCCACGAGACAGCATCCTTGAGCATTCATGGCTTTGATGCGAGCAAGCCCTTCCTGTATCAGAGCTTTGCCAATCCCTTTTCGCTGATACTCCGGCAAGACCGAAACAGGTCCAAGGCCATACCAGTTCTCGGTGCCATCCGAAATGCTCACGGGAGAGAAGGCAACATGCCCTACTACCCGGCCACCTATTTCTGCAACGAGCGAAGCCGTGAGGGCCTTGGCGGCGCGCAGCGCCGTAATGATAAACTGTTCTGTATGATTGCTGATTTCCAGCGTATTGAACGCAGCAATAGTCACCTCGGTTATCGTGCTGATATCGGCATTTGTCTCATTCCTGATTAAGATCTCCGGTTTCATACGTTATAGACCTCTTCCTCCCTGACAACGCACTGCTCAGGGGTGGCGAGGTACAAGACATCCCCTTGTAGCAGCATGGTTAGGCGTCACGATAAGTGTCATAGATTCTTATTCAGGAACTCGACGACGTCTTTCCAGTATATGCCAATCTCGAAGAACATTTCGTGTCCGTCGCTTCCATAAGGAGGGTAGACAATCAGCTGCGGAGTGTTGCCCGCCTCCGTCAGCGCTGTAGACATACGCTGCATAGTTTCGAAGGTGTTCTGACCCATCGTTTTTCGCGACCCTGTATCGTTCTTGGCAACGAGCAGAAGAACCGGAACCCGGATATTTTCTGCATCCCCCAAAGTGAAACCACTTATCGGTGGCGGATTGGCGCTGGCCATGATTATCGCCGCCTTGATAGGGGCTGCCCGCGCGGCGACCATGAATGTGAGCGCGCCTCCCCGGGAAAAACCCATCATGGCGACTCGGTTACGGTCGACATAGTCGAGCCCCAGCAGGTAGTCAAGCCCGGCTTGTATATCCTCGGGATGACCGCCCATCGAGCGCGTCTGGCGGCGAATTGGGGCGAACCCAACAAAGCCAGCCGCCGCTAAGGCCTCACAGGTTTCTTTCGGAGCACCCCCAATGATGTTGCCGACTCCA